>NZ_JABXEO010000016.1:0-121490 GCF_013372585.1 Myxococcus sp. AM010 | reverse complement strand
CCCCATGCCCTCCAGGCCGAAGCGGTGGATGGCCCACGTCCCCAGCCCCCACTTCGCCGCGCCCACGCCCACGACGACGGCCAGCCGCTCCCAGGGCCTGCCGCCCGCGTTCTGCGCCGTGGCCAGCAGGCCCACCAGCGTGGTGAGGATGCACTCCATGCTGAACCACTGCACCAGCACCACCGCGGGCAGCCACCGCGCGCCGAAGAAGAGGGGCACCGCCACCGGGACGGCCAGCACCGCCAGGGGAATGGCGAGCAGCAGCACCGCGGACAGCCGGCGCAGCGACGTGCGCAGGTACTCGGCGAAGCCCTCCGGGTCATCCTGCAGCCGGCAGTAGGCGGGGAAGGCCACGCGGTTGAGCACCACGCTCAGCATCATCGGCGTGGAGGCCAGCGCCCAGGCCCAGTTGACCAGGCCCACCGCCTCCTTGCCCAGCACGTGCCCCACCACCAGCGGCACCCAGCCCGCCACCATCGCCGCCACCAGAGGCGGAAGCTGGAACGCCAATCCGAAGCCCAACAGCCGCCGCAGCACGTCCACGCGGAAGCGCCCCTGGGGACGCCAGGGGGACGCCCACCAGATGCACACCAGCCCCACCCCGCCGCGCACCAGCCCGCCCAGCGCCAGCGACCACGCGCCGAAGCCCAGCGCCGCCAGGGAGATGGTGGTGATGACCTGCACCACGTTCTCAATCAACTCCGCGCGGGCGATGACGGAGAAGGCCAGCTGGCGCTCCAGCGCCATCAACGGAATCACGCGCAGCGAGGACAGGAACAGGCCCAGCGCCAGCGCCCACACCATGGGCACCGCGCCGTCGCCCAGCGCGTAGCCTCGCGTCAGCTGGGGAGCCAACAGGCAGACGGAGGCCACCACGACGGCGGTGAGCGCCTGGTGGCACCAGAAGATGGTGAAGGTCTCATCCCGCGTGGGCTCGTGCGGCTGGCGGACCAACGCCGCGCTCAGGCCCAGGTCGCCCAGGAACACGCCCAGGGAGGCCGCGTAGGACACGATTCCAAACAGGCCGTAGTCCGAAGGGAAGAGCAGCCGGGACAGGAACAGCGCGCTCACCACGCGCAGCCCTTGAGACGCCACGGTCCGGGCCGCCAGGACGAACATGCCCTTCAGGGCACGCGCCTTCACTTCGACGGAGGTGGCTTCAGGCGCTGCGGTCGCGTTCATGGGGCGGGGCGGCCCGCTCCGGGCAGCATGGGCAGGGGAAATGCTACCGACAGCGCCCAGGGCCTACAAGCAACGCGCGTTCCCCGCACGGCGGGAGGTCCCGCTCGCCTGCCTGGGCACCGCGCCAGGGTTGCCCTTCCCGAAGCGCCAGGGCTACGGTCCGCCCACATGCGCCCCGGTGGAAACATCCTCCAGTTCTTGAAGCGTGAAGTCCTCGTGGGAGAGCATGAGGTGCTTCACCGTACCTTGAAAGAGGCGCTGGTCGGCACCTGCGACAGCGTGCTGGACATCGGCTGTGGCTCGCTCTCGCCGCTCCACAGCTTCTCGCACCTGCTCCCGCACACGGTGGGCGTGGATGGCCACCCCACCAGCATCGAGCGCAGCCGGGCCGCGGGCATCCACCGCGAGTACCACTGCATGGACCTGATGGAAGCGGGCCAGCGCTTCGGTCCGAAGAGCTTCGACGCCGTCGTCGCGCTGGACGTCATCGAGCACTTCGACAAGCCAGACGGCTTCCGGCTGCTGGAGATGATGGAGTCGCTGGCGCGCAAGCGCGTCATCATCTTCACGCCCAATGGCTTCCTGCCCCAGGACGAGTGGGACGACAACGTCCACCAGGTGCACCGCTCCGGCTGGGAGGTCTACGACTTCGAGCTGCGCGGCTACCGCGTCACCGGCATGAGCGGCTGGAAGCCCCTGCGCGGCGACTATGCGCTGCCGAGCGTCCGGCCCTTCCGCCTGGGCAGCCGCCTGTCCATCCTCACCGAGCCCTTCGCCACGCGCTGGCCGCGTCACGCCTTCCAGCTCCTCGCCATCCGCGACATGGACGTGTCCTGACGCCGCGCCATGCCCCCTTCACGCACCGCGCCCGCGTGGCACGTCCTCACCGGCGAATACCCGCCGCGGCCCGGCGGCGTCGGTGACTACACCCGGCAACTGAGCCGCGCGCTGGCTGGCACCGGGCAGGAGGTCCACGTCTGGGCGCCCGGAGAAGGCGGTGTCCGCGAAGAGGACGGCGTCACCGTGCACCGTGCCCCTGGCCTCCTGACGCCCAAGGGGCTGCCCGGCCTGTCGCGCGGGCTGGATGCGTGCCCGGGGCCCCGGCGACTGCTGCTCCAGTACGTCCCCCATGCCCTGGGGCTGAAGGCGATGAATGTCCCCTTCTGCGCGTGGTTCGCCGCGCGGCGGCACGACGCGCGCTGGGTCTACATCCACGAGGCGGTGCATCCGTGGAGCCCGCGCGGCCCCTGGCGCCACCACGTCCTGGCGGGCGCCACGCGGCTGATGGTGCGCCTGGTGGCGAGCGCCGCGGACCGCGTCTTCCTGTCCATTCCTCAGTGGGCGGAGCACCTGCCCGCTCGCGTCCGGCCCCATGCGGCCTGGCTACCGGTTCCCAGCAATCTGCCCGTCACCGTCTCCAGCGACGCCGTGGACGCGCTCCGCGCGGAGCTTGGTGAGGGGCCCTGGCTGGGACACTTCGGCACCTTCGGGCGTCTCACCGCGGAGCCCCTGGAGGCCGCGCTGGTGCCGTTGCTGCGTCGCGATGGAACGCGCGGGGCGATGCTGCTGGGCCGGGGCAGCCGCGCCTTCGTCGAAGGCCTGGAGACACGCCATCCCGAGCTGCGAGGCCGGCTCGTGGCCAGGGACTCGCTCGCGCTCGACGAAGTGGCGGTGCACCTGGCGGCGTGTGACGCACTCCTGCAACCCTATCCGGACGGCGTGAGCACGCGGCGCACCACGGTGATGGCGGGGCTGGCGCTCGGCCTCCCCGTCGTCACGAACACGGGGCACCTCACGGAGCCCCTGTGGCGCGAGCAGGGCGCGGTCGCCCTGGCGGAGGGCACGGCGCCCACTGGGTTGGTTGAGCGCGTCGAGGACTTGCTGGTGCACTCGGACGCGAGGCGAAAGCTGGGCCAGCACGCCGCCCGAATCTACCGCGAGCACTTCGCGCTGGAGCGCACGGTGGGAGCCCTGCTGCGCGCCGGCCCGATATGACGCCCCGCCACGCGACGACCCGGACCGCGGCCCGGCTGGCGCTGCTCATGGATCCGCGCGAGGAGGGCTGGCCCAGCATGGACCTGGTGGGCGAGGCCCTCATGGAAGCACTGGCCGCGCATCCCTCCGAGGTCCACGCGACGGCCGTGCGCCCCGTCATGCCCGCGGTGCTGCGGCGGCTTCCCCGCGTGGGCGCGCGCAACGCGGCGTTCAACGCGGACCGGCTCCTCACCCGCTTCGGCCTCTACCCGGGCCGCGCGCTGCTTGCTCGGGGCCGGTACGACGCCTTCCACGTCGTGGACCACACCTACGCGCAGCTCGTCCACGCGCTGCCCGCGTCGCGCACCGGTGTCTACTGTCATGACCTGGATGCGTTCCGCTCCGTGTTGGAACCCCACCGAGAGCCGCGCCCCGCGTGGTTCCGCGCCATGGCCCGCGCCCAGCTCGCGGGGCTGGAGCGCGCGGCCATCGTGTTCCACAGCACCCAGGCGGTGCGCACGGAGCTGCTCGCGCACGGCGTGGTGCCGGAGTCGCGGCTCGTCTGGGCGCCGTATGGCGTGTCCCCCGAATACCGCGCGGAGCCCACGCCCGGAACGCCCGACGCGAGCGACGCCGTGCTCTCACCGCTGAGGGGGCGGCCCTACCTGCTCCACGTCGGCAGCGCGATTCCTCGCAAGCGCCTGGATGTCCTCTTCGCGGTGTTCGCAGCGCTTCGCGCGCGCTACCCGGAGCTTCGGTTGGTGCAGCAGGGTGGGGCGCTGAACGACACCCAGCGCGCGCAGGTGGAAGCGCTGGGCATTGGCGATGCGGTGCTTCAGCCTCCTCGACAGGAGCGGTCCACGCTCGCGGACCTCTACCGGCGCGCGTCGGCCGTGCTGGTGACGAGCGAGGCGGAGGGCTTCGGCCTCCCCGTCATCGAGGCGCTGGCCTGTGGCGCGCCCGTGGTGGCCAGCGACCTGCCCGTGCTTCGGGAGGTCGGAGCAGAAGCCTGCACCTACTGCCCCGTGGGGGACGTCCCCGCCTGGGTGGACGCCGTGGCGTCGCTGCTCACCGGCCAAGGCGCGCAGCCCTCGCGCGAGGCACGGCTGTCGCGCGCCGCGCGCTTCACCTGGGCCGCGCATGCCCGCACGGTGCTGGACGCCTACCTGCGGGTGCTGGGGGCCTCCGCGCCTTGAGGCCGGTGCCCCCAGCCAGACGACGTGGACACGCCCGCGTTCACCACGAGAACTCGGCGTGCGGCGGCGTCGGATGTCCTTCAGACCCCCGTGACGCGCCTTGACCCGGGAGGAGGTGTTTGCTTCGGTCCAGCCGCCGTGCGCGTCCTCTTCCTCAATCCCGTGGGCATCCTTGGCGGAGCCGAGCGCGCGCTCCTGGATTTGATGGCGTGTCTGAAGCAGCAGGACGCGACGCTGTCACTCCACCTGCTGGCTGGGACGGCGGGGCCGCTGCTCGACGAGGCGCGCGCCCTGGGCGTGGACGCGCGACTGCTGCCGCTGCCGGAGCAACTGTCCACCCTGGGTGACAGCGCGCTCCGAGGACACGGTCCGCTGGAGGCGCTGCGCTTCGCCCGCCGCCTGGCACCCGCGCCCGGCCACCTCGCGGACCATGGACGCGCGCTCCGTCGCGACGTGGCGGAGGTGGGCCCCGACCTGGTGCATTCCAACGGCATCAAGACGCACCTGCTCAGCGCCGCCACCGCCGGGCTGCCCCTGAAGCGGGTGTGGCACATCCATGACTTCCTGGGCGAGCGGCCCCTGGTGCGCCGCGCACTGAGGCTCCTGTCGCCGCTCGCGTCGGCGGCCATCGCCAACTCGCGGGCGGTGGGCGACGACGCGCGCGACGTGCTGTTCCGGGTGCCCGTGCACGTCGTCTACAACGGCGTGGACACCGCGCACTTCTCTCCCGGGCCCGCGGAGGGCGCGAAGTTGGACCTGCTGGCCGGGCTGCCCGTGGCCCCCAGCGGCACCCTCCGCGTGGGGCTGGTGTCCACCTATGCCCGCTGGAAGGGGCAGGATGCCTTCCTTGAGGCAGCGGCGACGCTGACGCGCCTGCACCCCGCCCTGCCCGTGCGCTTCTATCTGGTGGGCGCGCCGCTGTACCAGACGCCCGGCTCGCAGTTCTCCGAGGACGAGCTGCGCAGGCTCATCGCTTCGCGAGGGATGTCCGCGCGCGTGGGCCTGGTGCCGTTCCAGTCCCATCCGGCCTCCGTGTACCGGGCCCTGGACGTCTTCGTCCACGCCAGCACCCGCCGGGAGCCCTTCGGACTCACCATCGCGGAGGCGCTCGCCTGCGGGCGGCCCGCCATCGTCTCCAGCGCGAGCGGGGCGGCGGAGGCGCTCACGGACGGCGTGGACGCGCTGCTGATACCTCCGGGCGACGTCCACGCGCTGGTCCAGGCGCTGCGCGCCCTGCTGGAGGACCCGGCCTTGCGAGCACGGCTGGGCACGGCCGCGCGCGGCACCGCGGCGGCGCGGTTCTCGCGGGAACGCTATGCCAGCGAGGTGCTCACCCTGTATCGAGCGCTCGCGCGGAGCGCTCCCCTCCCTGAAGGCCGTGGAGCGCCCATCCCTTGAAGCAGTCACGCCGGCTCATCACGCTCTCCCACTCCTACGTCGTCGGCCTCAATCGGCGCCTCGCCAACGAGATGGCGCGCGTGGGCGCCGGTGAATGGGACGTCACCACCGTGGCCCCCCGCTTCTTCCACGGCGACCTGAGCCCGCTGGCGCTGCGGCTCGAAGCCGACGAGCCCGCCAGGACGGAAGGCGTGCGCGCGTTCTTCAGTCGCTCGCTCCACACCTTCCTCTATGGCCCGGAGGTGCGCGCCCACCTCGCGCGCGGCGCGGACCTGGTGCACGTGTGGGAAGAGCCCTATGTGCTGGCCGGACTGGAGTTGGCGCTGCTCACCCCGCGACACGTCCCGCTTGTCTTCTGCACCGCGCAGAACCTGCCCAAGCGCTACCCGCCGCCCTTCGCCCAGGCGGAGCGCTTCGTCGTCCAGCGGTCCGCGGGCTGGGTGGCGTGGGGTGAAAGCGTGCGAGACAACCTCCTCACCCGGCCTGGCTACGCGGAGCGTCCCGCGCGCGCCATTCCCATGGGCGTGGACGTGGACCTGTTCCACCCAAACCGCGCCGCGGGCGAGTCCTTGCGACGCGAGCTCGGCTGGGAGACGTCGGGCCCGCCCGTGGTGGGATTTCTCGGCCGCTTCGTCCCGGAGAAGGGTGTCTCCCTGCTGATGGCCGCGCTGGACGCGCTCGACACGCCCTGGCGCGCGCTCTTCGTGGGCGGAGGCCCCATGGAAGGCGTCCTGCGCGACTGGGCGGGGCGACACGGAGACGCGGTGCGCGTCCTCACCGGCGTTCCACACTCGGGCGTGCCACGCGCGCTCAACGCCATGGAGGTGCTCTGCGCTCCCAGTCAGACGACGCCCAGGTGGAGGGAGCAGTTCGGCCGCATGCTGGCGGAGGGCTTCGCGTGTGGCGTCCCCGTGCTCGGCAGTGACTCGGGAGAGGTGCCACGCACCATGGGCGACGCGGGCCTCGTGCTGCCGGAGGCGTCCGTGTCCGCGTGGACGCAAGCGCTCTCCGACCTGCTGGAGAGCCCCCCAGCGCAGAGCGGAGCTGGCCACACGCGGAAGGGAGCGCGCCGTCACCCGCTTCTCGTGGCCCGTGGTGGCCAAGGCCCACCTGGACTTCTTCACCGAGGTGCTGGAGCGGCGCGGCTAGCGAGGCAGGCGCCTCAGCCCTCGCGCTCCACCACGTCCACGATGGCCTGGGCCATGGTGTCCCACGTCCGCGCCCGGAGCGACTCCGACAGCGCGGCCACATGGGGCGCCCAGGCCGCCGCGTGCTCACGCCAGGCCTCCAGGCGCCGCACCAACGCCTCCACGTCCTCCGGCGCGTCCAGCAGCAAGCCCGCCAGCGTCTCCGGGTAGCGCTCCGCCACGCCCGCCGAGCGGCTCACCAGCGCGGGCAGCCCGGTGCACAGCGCCTCGTGGACGTTCAGCCCATACGCGTCATAGCGCGTGGGTGACACCAGCACGTCCGCGGCCGACAGCAGCAGCGGCACGTCGTCACGGAAGCCGAGGAACTGGATGCGCGTCCCCAGGCCCTTGGCCGCCGCTTCGCGCTCCCACGCCTCGCGCTGCGTGCCCGAGCCCACCACCTTGAGGTCCACGCCCCAGTCCGCCCGTGCGCACAGCCGCGCCCAGGCCTGGAAGAGGGTGTCGAAGCCCTTGCGACGGTCTCCCAACGCCCCCACGAAGAGCGCCACGGGCCGGGACTCCGACCAGCCCAGGGCCGCGCGGGCCGCGCGCCGCGCCTCGGGTGAGGCGGGGCGGAAGCGCTCCACATCGCCGCCGAGGTAGATGACGCGCACCCGGGACGCCGGAACGCCCGTGGCCGCCACCACGTCCTCCCGCGTGCGCTCCGAGTTGGCGATGATGACGCGCGCGCGCCGCAGCGCCCGCCGCTCCGAGCGCACGTAGTACCGGTGACTCACGCGGCCCTTGAGCTGGCGCAGCGCGCCGCCCGTGGGCTCGGCGGCATAGGCGCCGTGGACGTAGTGGACCCAGTTGGCCGAGGCCACCGGGCAGTTGCCACCATTGGCCACGACACGCCCTCCCTCCGCGCGGGTGCGCAGCGCCCAGGCGCGCCCCACGGCGCTCAGTATCGGTTCGCCGAGCAGATAGGCATTGGCGGGCTTGGGCACGCGCACGAAGCGCACGTTGGGATGGCGCAGCAGGACGTCCGCCACCCGGTGTGCCACCAGCCGCACGGGGTGCCCCTGCTTCGCCAGCCAGAGCGCCAGCGCCAGGTTCGCCCGGTCCATGCCGCCGGTGTCGACGAAGTCACCGGCGATGAGCGTGTACGGTCTTCGCATGGGACAAGGCGCCGAAGAGCGCCGCGTTGAGCAACCAGAACTCCATGCCCGTCTGGCTCATGAAGAACGGATAGCTGAAGGTGAGCGCCAGGGCGCCCAGGTTGTACGCGAAGAGGACGCTGCCCCACAGCCAGAACTCGCTCCGCGGACCATCCCGACTGAGGGCGACCTGGAAGGCCCACAGCAACGACATCAGCAGGCCCAGCGGGTAGAGCAGCACGCCCAGGATGCCGCCGTCGTAGACCCAGGCGGTCCACTGGATTTCCGCCCACAGCGACGGGCGCTCGCGGTCGCTGTTGTCACCGAAGTAGGCATTCATCATGCCGTAGCGACCCAGGCCCGCGCCCAGCGGATACTCAGGCAGCACGTCCGCGAAGGTGCCCGTCAGGAAGTAGCCGCGGTTGCGGTGGTACACCTCATCGGGGCTCGACTCGAAGAGCGAGGACCAGCGATTCATCACCGTGTCGCCGCCCACCGCCACGGCCCAACCGAAGGTGGCCACGCCCGCGGTGCCCACCACCGCCAGCAGCGTCAGGAACCGCCCCACGCGGCCACTCAGCAGCAGCACGCCGGCCAGGGCCACCAGACACACCACCAGCATGACGGCGGTGGCGCGCACCTGGGACAGGTAGATGCCGAAGAGCCCCACCAGGATGCCGCCCACGCTCAGCGCGCGCGTCAGCCCACGCCGGGACGACAGCAGGAAGCCGCCGCCCAGCAGCACCGCGTAGAAGCCGCCAGTGGAGGCGCCGCCCGGGATGTCCGTCAGGCCCATGGGCCGGAACACGCGCACGCCGTCCGCTGTCTCGAACTGGAGGCTGCTCACATAACCTTCGCCCTGGCCCTGCACCGCGGACGACAGCGCGGGCTGGAAGCGGCCGGGGAAGTAGACCTGCAGCACGCCCACACCCGCGCTGGCCGCGTTGAAGAAGAAGAGCAGCGCGAGCGTGCGACGGAACGTCTTCGGGTCGATGGCCAGCCGGGTCACCCACAGCAGCGGCGCGGCGATGGCGAGCTGGATGCCCAACTGCGCCAGCGCCGCCAGCGGGGCACCGGTGCCAGGATTGAAGAACTGGAGCGTGGTGACGCCCAGCGCGGCCAGGACGAAGGGAAGCGCCGGGTGCTTCAGGCTCGGTCCCCGCACCAACGCCAGCAGCGCCAGGCTGACGCCGAAGGCCAGCACACGCACCGCCACCCGGAGCGGCGCGATGGCCTCCACCAGCAGCGAGAGCTGGCAGCAGATGAGCAGACCGACGAAGAGCGGCACCAGCCGGCCAGATGCCAGCAGGCCGCCGTCCATGCGCGCACCTCGAGCGGCGGGATGCGTGAGCGCGGCCCCCTCCGAAGCCGCCTCCTGCACGGCCCCCGGCGCGCGGCGCACGTACCGGCGCTTCAGCGCGCCGGGGCCCTGGAGCTGGGGGGCCCTCACACCGGCACCGCCTGCTCGGCCAGCGCGCGCAGCGCCTCCTCCATCCCGCGAAGGAAGCCCCCCGCATCGCTCAGCGCCGCGGCACGCGCGGGCCCCGCCGCGCCCAGCCGGACGCGCGCCTGGGGGTCCTCGATGAGCCGCCTCAGGGCCAGGGCCAGTGACTCCGGCTCCGGGTGGACGAACACCCCGCAGGAGGCATCCACGATTTCCAGCGCGCCCCCCATCGGCGTGGTCACCACGGGAAGGCCCGCCTGGAGCGCCTCCACGAAGACCAGACCGAACGCCTCTGGCAGCAAGTTGGGATGGCAGTGGATGTCCGCGGCGCGGAGCAACCGCGACACGTCCGAGCGCTGCCCCAGGAACCGCAGCCGTCCCTCGATGCCCAGATGCCTCGCCTGCGCCCGCAGCCCCTCCAGATAGACTTCCTCATCCGGCCGCTGCGCGCCGCCAGCGAACCAGGCGCGCCAGCCCGGCACCGCCCGCAGCCGGCCCAGCGCCTCCAGCAACAAGCGCTGGCCCTTCCGTTCCTGTATCCGGCTGGCGTGGAAGATGACGGCGTCCCCTTCGGCGGCCCCCAGCTCCTCGCGCACGCGCGCGCGCTCGGACGCCTCCAGCCTGGGCGGCGGCAGGGGCAACGGACAGTGCGTCACGCGCCAGGGCACCTGGGGATAGACGGACGCCAGCGTGCCCGCGGTGAAGCCGCTGTTGGCCAGCACCAGGTCGGGCGGCGTGACGCGCGCCCACCGGTCCACCCAGTGCCGACCGGACAGCGCGTCATGCTGGAAGAGGACCAGGGGAACGCCCACCGCGCGAACCGCCGGCCCGAACAACGCCTGGGGCCAGAGGGAATGGCAGAGGGCCGCGTCAAAGCGCCCCGAGCGAAGCAGCGCGCGCAGCACCCTCCGCGCGCGCCACACGGACCAGGGACGGCGGGTCCGCACGGGGCCCAGCAGGTGCAGCTCCGCGCCAGCGTCACGCAGCTCCGCCGCCAGCCGGCCCTCGAAGCAGAGCGCGAAGGCGTGCGACAGCGGCGGGTGCCGGCCCTGCTCGCGCGCCACCGTGTGCAGCAACGTCTCGATGCCGCCGTAGAGGTTGCCGCTGGAGAGGTGCAGCACGCGCAGGGGGCGGCTCATGCATTCCCCGCCAGGCGCTGGGGCACCACGTCGGGCGCCATCCCCGGCGCGGGCCGGCCCAGCGCCTCCGCGTACAGCGACAGGCTGCGCCAGGCCATGACGTCATGCCGGAACTCCGCCACCGCCCGCGCCCGGGCCTCACGCCCCAGCCGCCGCGCCAGCCCGGGCTCCTCCACGAGCCGCCGCGCCGCCGCCGCCAGCGCCGCCGCGTCGCCGACCGGCACCGTCAGCCCCGTCTGCTCGTGCAGGCTCACCCACGCGACGCCCGAGTGCGCAATCGCCGTGTTCAGCACGGGCAGCCCGCTGGCCATGGCCTCCACCTGCGACAGCCCATACGCCTCGCTGCGGGCGTTGCCACAGAACCAGAGCGCGGTGGCCGCGTGCAGCGCACCGACCAGCGCATCCGGAGGCAGATAGCCCGCCCACGTCACCCGGTCCGCGACGCCCAGCGCGCGCGCGCGGCGTCGGGCCTCCGCCTCCAGCGGCCCCTGCCCCACCACCACCAGCCGCCCGGACACCCGGCGCAGGGCCTCCAGCGCGGTGAACAGGCCCTTGTAGTAGACGAGCCGCCCCACCATGAGCCACAGCGGCGCGCCCGCGGCCTGTGCCCGCCAGTGGGCCTCCGCCTCACGCGCGGCGGCGGAGGGCTGGAGGTACGGCGCCAGGTCGAGCCCCAGCGGCAGCGCCCGCACCTTGCCGCGAAAGGCGCGCAGCAGCGGCGAGCCCGGGACATAGGCCTCGCTGGTGGCCAGCACCCGCCGGGCCCGCGCATAGAGCAGCGCCTCGAAGGGCTTGAAGAGCGCGCCCGCCACCCTCTGCCGGATGACGTCGCTGTGGTGGGTGATGAAGACGGGAGGCAGCCGGCGCACCACGTCCAGGGCCAGCACCCAGGTCGGATTGGGCGTGTGCAGGTGCACGATATCCACGCCCCGCGACAACGCGCGGCCCAGCATGCGCGGCAGGTCCGGCATCGCGTCCATGCGCGCGACGGAGGCCAGCCGGCCCAGGCGCGTCACGCGCACCGGTCCGTCCCACGTCTCGCACGTGGGGCTGCGGCCCTGGAACTCGTGGCTGGTGCCCGCGCCGTCCGCGGTGTGGTTGGCGCACAGCACCTCCACCTGCGCGCCGAGCGCCGCCTGGGCCCGCGCCAGCGTCTGGACGTGGGCTTCCATGCCGCCCGACGCGGGGGGATAGAACTTGCCCAGGTGCAGCACTCGCGGGCCCCCGCCCGCTGATGGCGCGTTCACGACTGCGCCACCCCATCCTTGGCGTCTTCCTCGTACTGCCCGTAGCCCTGGTAGGCCAGATACGAGTCACCGTAGCGCGGCGCCGACAGGTCCACGTCGTTGAGGATGGCGCCGTACATGCGCGCCTGCACGTCCGCCAGCGAGCGCAGCGCGCGCCGCGCCGACTCGCGGTTCGTCTTGGCCGCCTTCAGCACCAGCACCACGCCGTCGCACTTCGTGGCCAGCACCGCCGCGTCCGCCACCGCGTTGATGGGCGGGCTGTCCAGGATGACGCGGTCGAAGCGCTCGGAGGCGGCCTTCAGCAGGTCCGTGAAGGCCTGGGTGTGCAGCAGCTCCGCCGGGTTGGGTGGCAGCGGTCCGCACGGCAGCACGAAGAGCCCAGGCACCTCCGTGCTCTTCACCGCCGCGTCCAGCGTGCCCTCGCCCACCACCAGCGAGGAGATGCCCAGCTCGTTGGGCACGCCGAAGGCGCGGTGCAGACGCGGCCGGCGCATGTCGGTGTCCAGCAGCAGCACCCGGTTGCCGCTCTGGGCCATGGCCACGCCCAGGCTGACGCAGGTGGTGGACTTGCCTTCCTGCGGCCCGCTGGACGTCACCACCAGCGTCTTGAACGGGTTGTCCGGCGACATGAACAGCAGGTTCGTGCGGATGGCGCGGCAGCACTCCGCCGCTGTCGACTTGGGTTCGTGGTGGACGTGCAAGTCCCTGTCGCGCAGCGCCTTGCTGGCGTCCAGCTGCGGCATCACGCCCAGGAAGGCCAGCCCCAGCCGCTCCTCCACGTCCGCCTGCGTGGCCACGCTGTTCTCCAGGAGCTCCAGCAGCAGCACCACGCCCAGGCCGGCCAGCAGCCCCATCACCAGCCCCACCGCCAGGTTGCGGCGCACGTGCGGCTTCACCGGCACCACGACGGGCCGCGCCGGGTCCAGCACGCGCACGTTGCTGGTGCGCAGCATGCCCGACAGCTCGATGTCCTTCAGGCGCCTGGCCACCAGCTCGTAGAGGCGCTGGTTGTTGTCGGAGTCGCGCTTGAGCCGGTCGAACTCGATGGCCTTCTTGTTCACCAGGAAGGCCTCCGACTTCTCCGCGTCCAGCAGGCGCACCAGGTTCTTCTCCTGCGCCACCGACTCCGCCAGCGACGTCTCCGCGCCGCGCACCACGTTGCTCAGGCTCTTGAGGAAGTCCTCGCGCACCACCGACAGCTTGCGGTTGCACTCCAGGAGCTTCGGGTGCTCGGACAGGTAGCGCTCCCCCAGCTCCGCGCACGCCACGCGCAGCTCGGTGTAGCTGCGCCGCAGGTCCTGGATGGGCCCCTCCGTGGCGCCCGACAGCGCCTCCGCCCACGTCTCATCCTCCGGAGACGCCTTGCGCAGCCGGTGGATGGCCTCCACCCGCGCCTGCTGGGCGGCGATCTGGATGCGCACCTCGGTCAGCTTCAGGTTGAAGCTGTTGATGCGCTCGCTGACGATGCTCATCCGCGACTCGAGCGACGTGGACAGCATGTCCGCGTCCTTCTTGAAGTCGTAGACAGCCAGCTCGCTCGTCTTGGACTGCGACTCCAGCTCGGACAGGCGAATCTCCAACCAGTCGCGCGCGTCCTCCGTCGTCCGGAGCTTGAGGGCCAGGTTCTCCGCCATGTACGCGGTGGCCACCTCGTTGGCCAGCAGCGCCGCGCGCTTCGCGTCGAAGTCATCCACCGCGACGTTCATCACCCGCGAGTCCCGCGCGGGAATCACCCGGATGCGCGACTGGAGCAGCGCCACCGCGTCCGCGCCCTGCATCGCCTGCAGGCGCGCCTTCTCGTCGGTGACGTGCGCCATGCCCAGGAAGTCCGCGTCCGTGGACAGGCCCAGCTTGTCCACCACCCGGCCCGCCACCGCGCGCGAGGTGATGATCTGACTCTGGGTGGCGTAGTACTCCTTGTTGAACCAGTAGTTGCTGCGCTCCTCGCCCATCACCTCCTTCACTTCGCCATCCAGGAAGCGCGGCGCCATCACGTCGATGATGAGCGAGGCGCTGGCCGAGTACACCTTGGGCTGGCGCAACGTGTGGGCGGCCATGAGCGCCACCACCACCACCGCCACGCCAAGGACGACCCACTTGCGGCGCCACACCGCGCGCACATGCTGCATGAGGCCCGCGGTCGTCAGGCCACCGGCGCCGCCGGCCGGGTCGAAACCGGTTCCATCCACGTCACGTCTCCCTGCCATCCCCAGAGCGATTCCACGGCCTGGCGGCACTCCGCCGACCTTCACCCACACGCTGGGGGACCGCGACGAGCGTGCCGTGTCCCCGCGGGGTTGTCCATTGTTCCGCGGTCGCCTGGACGCCCTCCATCCACGCTGCTTCGCGGGCACTGACGCGCACAGCCGGGCCGCCTGTGCTAGTCAGCCCGGCGTGACGCCACCGCTCTCCTTCGTCCTTCCCTTCTCGCCCGACACCGCGGCCGCCGCCTCCCGCTTCGCCCATGCGTTGCCCCCTGACGCGGAAGTCGTTCTCGCCGGTGAGGGCTCCGTCGACGCCGCCTCCTCGCCCAACGTGCACGTCCTCACGGTGGCTGGCGGCAAGGGAGCGGCCATCCGCGCCGCGCTGGAGAAGGTGTCGGGCGCGGTGACGGTGCTGCAGGACCCTGACACGTCGTATTCGCAGGACGTCTATGACGCGCTGGTGCGCCCCATCCAGGCGGACACCGCGGACGCCGTCTTCGGCCTGCGCACGGCGCAGGGGCTGGCGCCGGAGCTGCTGGCGGACCGGGCCCTGGGCCACGTCACCCGCTTCGTCACCGACGTGCCGCTGACGGACCCGCTCACCGGCCTGCGCGCCTTCCGCACCGAGGCGCTGCGCTCCGTCACGCTCACCAGCGACGACGACGCGGTGGACGCGGAGCTGGTGGTGAAGCTGGCCGCGCAGTTGTTCCGCCTCACCGAGGTGACGCTCCCGCCTGGCGCGGTGCCTCGCCGGACGCCCGCGGCGCACCTGTCCCGGCTCAAGACGCTGGTCCGCTACGCCACGGTGCGTGACGACGCGGACAACCAGCACGAGGGCTACACCACGCTGGAGCGCATGGACGGCGCCGTCCACTACAACCAGTGGCTGGGCCGCCGCTTCCGCGAGCACCTGGGCCGCCGGGTGCTGGAGATTGGCGCCGGCATCGGCACGATTACGCGTGAGCTGGAGTCGGGCCTGGAGCTGCTCATCGCGCTGGAGGTGGACCGCTTCTACGTGGACCGCCTGAAGAACCTCTTCCGCGGCAAGCCGCACATCCGGCCGTACCTGTCCGACGTGGCCCTGGCGGACTGGGAGTCGCTCAAGACGGAGCAGTTGGACACCATTGTCCTCTCCAACGTGCTGGAGCACATCCCGGATGACGCGTCCGCCGTCCGGCGCTTCAAGCAGATTCTGGCACCCGGGGGCCGGGTGGTCATCCTGGTGCCCGCGCTCCAGCAGCTCTTCGGCGCCATCGACGAGGCCGTGGGCCACTACCGCCGCTACACGCCCTCCACGCTGCGCGCGGTGCTGGAGGAGAACGGCTTCCAGGTGGAGACCCTGGAGTGGATGAACCTGGCGGGCCTGCCGGGCTGGTTCGTCAACAGCCGCCTGCTGCGCCGCCGCTCGGTGCCCAAGCTCCAGCTCAAGCTCTACGACACCCTGGCGCCCCTGATTGCGCGGGCGGAGTCGCACGTGAAGCTGCCGGTGGGCATGAGCCTCTTCGCCGTGGCCCGCGCCACCAGGGGCGATGCGTAAGGCATCGCCGCCGCGCGTGACACCCCGGCTGTCCCTTGAATCACAGCCGCCTCCCGAGGCGGCCTCGCCCCAGCGCAGGGCCCCGCCGCCATGAACCCCACGCCCTTGCCCGCCGACGCGCCCCTGGAGCCCAGCGCGGCTCCCACCCCCGAGCGCCAGGCGCTGCCATCCCGAGGCGCGCCCCGCGCGGTGTGGGCCGCCCTGGCGGCGCTGTACGTGTTGCTGTTCCCGTACCACCCGGGCCTGCGCTCGCCCAACGAGCTGTGCCGGCTGTGGCAGACGCGCGCGCTGGTGGAGTACGGCACCCTGCACATCAACCAGGCGCTGCACGACTACGGCAAGGTCGGTGACCTGTCCGTGAAGGACGGAAAGTACTACCCCAGCAAGGCGCCGCTGCTGTCGTTCGCCGCCGTGCCCCTCTACGCCGTGCTGCGCGCGGTGGGCGGCGGCCACCGGCATGCCGTGCCCGAAGTGCCCCTGGTCTTCTTCTCGCGCCTGCTGCTCACCGTGCTGCCCACGCTGGGCCTGCTGTGGCTGGTGCGCCGCTACCTGCGCGCGTCCCTGGAGCCGCTCGTCGCGGATGCGCTCACGGTGACGTACGGGCTGGGCTCGCTGGCCTTCAGCTACTCGCTGCTCTTCATGAGCCACCAGACGACGGCGGTGCTGCTCTTCGCCAGCTTCTACGCGCTGTGGCGCTGCGCGCGTGGCGAATGGCGCGAGCGGGGCTATGTCCTGGCGGGCGCCTTCGCGGGCGCCACCGTGGCCGCCGAGTACACCGGCGCCATGGGCGTGCTCGGCCTGGTGCTGTACGCGGTGCTCACCTTCGCCTTCCAGGACGCGCCCGCGTCTGTTCGCTGGGTGCGTCTGGGCCGGGCCGCGGGGCTGGCCACGCTGGGCGCCCTGCCCTTCCTGGTGGCGCTGATGGCCTACCACCAGGTGACGTTCGGCCACCCGCTGACGAGCGGCTACAAGTACCTCAACGACGCGGGCTACCAGCCCTGGCACCTGGGCGGCTTCCTGGGCATCCGCACGCCGGACCCACGCGCCTTCGCCCTGTCCTTCTTCTCCCCGCTGCGGGGTCTGTTCACCCTGGCCCCCTTCCTCCTGCTGGCGCTGCCGGGGCTGGTGCTCGTGTGGCGCCGCCGGGGCCAGTCGTCGGAGGCCCGCGCGCTGGCGTGGCTGAGCGTGGCCCTGCTCGTGGGCTACACGTACTTCACCTCGTCGTTCTCCTACGACTCGTGGGGCTGGACGACGGGGCCGCGCCACCTCACCGGCCTGGTGCCCTTCCTCCTGCTGCCCGCCGGTCTCTTCCTGGCGCGCTTGCGCTCGGCGGGCCAGGGCGCGTGGGCCCTGGGCGTGGCCGCGCTCCTGTGCGCGGTGTCCATCATCACCACCGGCGTGGCCACCTTCATCAACTACATCCCCGACGATGTCTCCAACGCCGTGGGCGCCCTGGCGCTGCCGCTGCTGCGTGCGGGCTACTTTCCGCCCGGCGTGCTGACCTTCCTGGGGCTGCCGGCGGGACTGGCGGGCGGAGTGATGGTGGCGCTGCTGCTGGGCACCGCCGCCTGGGTCTTCGTCAGCCTGGCGCGGAAGCCCGGCCAGACGTGGCCCGCGGCGCCCGCGCTGGGGGCCTCCCTGGCGGTGCTGCTGCTGCTGGGCGCGGCGCATGGCCTCACCAGCCGGCATGACACCGCGGACCGCAACGCCGTGCGCTTCCTCAAATCCGTCTGGTTGAATGCCCCGGAGCGCGACGTGACGTTCTGGCCCCGAGGGCGCGGCTGAGACACGACGCTCCGTGTGACTGTCACGGAGCCACCAAGCGTCTCGCCTCCTGGGACGAGCCCCACGGTCCGTCCCACTTTGTCGCTGACTCGCAACTTTTGCGAGGTCCGCAATCCGTGTCGCCTGAGTCCGTGTCAGGCTTCACCCAGGGCCCTGGCCAAGCGGCTGGATGCATTGACCTGAATGCGCCGCGAAAGCGGGCCTGGGGATTGCTGAGACAGACACCCGCGCTTCCCTGCTGCCCTTCAGGGCAAGGAGTCCCCGGTGCGCTGTCATCCGACCCGCAAGCCCGCACACGCCCCTGGCGCGCGGAGAGGTTTCACGCTGCTGCTGGCGCTGGGGCTCATCGCGCTCGTCACCGCGGGCGTGCTCGTGTCCCTCCGCGCGGTGACCACGGAGAGCGTGCTCCAGTCCCATGAGCGCCGCTCGCGGGAAGCCCTGTTCGCCGCCGAGGCGGGCATGGCCGAGGGACGCGCCGTCGTCCTGGCGATGATGAACAACCCCGTCTCGGGAGGCGTTGGCAGCTACAACCAGGACGTCCTGCCGCGCCTGCAAGTCGTGGCCGAGCAGGGCTTGCCCGACGTCGCCGCGGGCGGCGTGCCCTGGCGGGAGCTCATCCCCCAGACGCCCTACACGCTGGCGCGCGGCACGGCCGTCGACGACGCCGTGACGGGCGCCTCCGTTGAAATCAACGACGTGGAGGGCGAGCCCATCCGCGCCTATCCGGAGGCCCGCGGCGTCTCCTTCCGCGTCTTCGTCGTGGAGGACGACGACGACGCCGACCGCAACGCCGACGCCAACGGCCGCATCTGGCTGGTGTCCGTGGGCGAGGTCCAGCCCCCGGGCCCGGGCCTCCCCTACCGCACCATCGTCCGCTCACTCCTGGAGCACAGCAGCACCCAGGGAGGGCTCACGTGCAGCTACGGCACGAAGATGGGATGCCGTGGCACCGGCACCTCCAGCAGCGGCCTTCCCACATTCTGATCTCCACGCCTTCAACCGCAATCCGTTGCACCTGAATCGGGCGGCCCTGAAGCACTGGCCGCCAGGGGGGACATCATGCGCTGGACTCGAACCTGGATGGCCGCGGTGGCAGTGGCCGCCGCGGGAGCCGTGCTCGCCCAAAGTCCCGGCGGCGACACGGGCAGTGGCGGCGCGGATGGCGGCGCCAGCAGCCTCGCGCTGTGCATCGACACCACGGACCAGGACAAGCAACCCGACTTCAGCAGGGACGCGGGCATCCCCAGCGCCATCATCGTCACGGATGACGACCCGCCCAAGCTGCGGCTCAACACCAACCTCAACGTCCTGGACCCGGAGAAGATCATCCTGCCCTTCGAGCAGGAGCTCACCGCGCTCATCGTCGATGACCGCGCGGGCAGCGGCGCCTCCAGCACGCTGGGCTGGTTCTATTACGACGAGCTCATCGACGCCGGCTACATTGACGACAACGGCACCCCCAAGAACTCCGATGACGACCGGATGCGGGACACAGACAACAACGGCGTGCCCGACTTCCACGAGGACCTCTACAACCTCAACCCCTCGCGCTACATCGGCAGCGAGGGCCCTCGCTGCGACCGTCCGTTCACCCACCGCCGCTTCGGGGACGCTGGCACGGTGACGCTGCGCGAGCCCGACCTGTTGACGGGCCGGTGCAACAGCGCGTCCAGCTACCTCGCCAATCAAGGGCCTCGGCGCTGGGAGCGCCTGGCGGACTATCCCACGCAGCCAAGGACGGGCGGCGTGGTGGGTCAGCGCGTCCGTGATTTCGAGACGGAACTGCTCTTCAACGAGCGGATGAACGACGGCTTCGACTACCTCAACCTCCGGGACAATGCGGTCCCCGCGCGGGTCGACACGTACTTCAGCGACCGAGGCATGTTCCCGCACATCCCGAACCTGCTGGAGCCGCGGCACCCGCTCAACAGCAACCGGGGCATCGGCAACCTCATCTTCCTGTCCACGGACGATGACCCGAACCAATGCCGCCAGTCGGAGACCGCCGAGTGCTTCGCCCCTCGTCAGGGCTGGACGCTCGACGCACAGGGGACCTTCACGCGCGTCACCGGCACCTGGGACAGGTCCAGCGCTCCCGACGGCATCCCTGACTACAAGGCCAGCGCGTTCGACAGCGCGGGCCGGCTCATCACCGGCAGGAACCCGAGCGCGCCAATCACCAAGGAGGAGGACCAGATTGTCCCCATGGGACGGCTCGCGGGTGACCGCGAAATCGTCTTCTTCCTCGTCACCTACGTGGAGCAGATCTACGGCCCCGCCACCGACTCCTGCTTCATCACCCGGCCCACCACGGATGGCCGGGAGGTGCAGTGTGACCTGTGGATGCACGGCGACATCAACGTCTTCTTCACCAAGACGCCGCTCAACATGGACCTGCACCAGAGCCTCAATCCGCTGGTGGTGGACGGGAAGAACCTGAGCACCTGGCTGGGTGGTGACGCCTATGCCCGCCTGCGAACCGACCCTGCCTATGGCGGCGTCGTCTTCCCGAACAACCAGACGCAGGACGTGCGCTCCGTGAACCGCCGCGCGGCACACACGATTGTGGGCGCGCCGCGTGACAACCCCCTGGTCTGGATTCTGGGCTGGGAAGACCAGAACGCGGGCGGTGACCGCACGTACAGCGACATCGTCATCCTCATCAACAAGCAGAACAACGGCTCCTACCGCTCCGACGTGGTGTCGGACATCTCTCCGGACATCTCCCTGGACTTCACCATCACCGAGGTGACGTTCACCGTGGAGGACCAGCCCTACTACGCGGCGGACGGCGGCGGCATCGCGCCCTGCTCGCTCTCCGTCACACTGCCGGACGGCGGCACAGGCCAGCGCAGGCCGGACATCACCTATGAGGTGGCGCTGGACTGCAAGGTCTGCCAGGAGCCCTGCGACACCTCCAATCCCACGTATGTCGTCAACGACACGCCGAACTGGCTCCGGGTCCCCATCCCGGACAGCGACGGCGGCGTACGCAATGAGACGGCGGTCCTCCAGGACTTCCTGGAGCAGGGGCGCGTGGGGACGCAGCTGTGCTGGCGCGCGGTGATGGAGAGCCCGGGGGAGTCCTGCCAGCCCACCATCCACAACATCAACGTCTCCTACAAAGCGCAGCGCAGCGGCGAATACGGCCGCGCGTCGCTCATCCCCATGGCCAACGCCGTCATCCACGGCGTCTATGAAACGCCCGGGCGTACCTGGGTCGCCGACGGAGGCGTGGACCAGGTCTCCATCCGCACCTACGACAACCGTCCGGACACCATCGACCGGGGCCACATCTACCTGAAGAAGCTCTACGAGCCCGCCACGCTGGCGCCCTATGAGCCCACCCAGGAGGTCTGGGACTCCGGCAAGTGGATGCGCGACCTGATGCGCACGCTGGAGCCCCGTCCCGGAGAGCCGCTCGACGCGCGCAGGCTCGTCACCCTCAACCCGGCGAACCAGCAGGCCATCGAAGTGAAGGACCTGATGGCGCGCGGCAACACCACCAGCCCCGCCTTCCCAGACACCTACTGCACGCGGCGCAACGGCAGCGTGTATCTGTATGACCTGGACGGCCGCAACGGCTGCACCGCGGATGACCGGGTGGCGCTGCGCGACTGGCTCTACGGCTGGGAGGACCGTCAGGCCTCGCTCGTCCGCAACCGGATGCGGACCTGGCCGCTGGGCGGCGTGAACCTGTCCACCGCGGCCGTCATCGGGCCGCCCAACGTGCCCGCGTGGCTGCTCGAAGGCCGCAACCTGGACACGGAGCGCCGCAAGTTCACGGAGAACTTCAGCGCGGCCAACACGGGCCGCACCACGGTGACGTATGTGGGCACCACGCAGGGCTACCTGCACGCGCTGGGCACGGGCACATTCCAAACAGGGGATGACCCCTGCACGCCAGGCCGCGTGGAGTATCAGGGCTACTTCGGCCGGGCCGGCGGCTGCGCCAACGGGCACGACTACGGCGAAGGCGGCGAGCTGTTCGCCTACCTGCCCTTCAAGATGCTGCCCTACTACGTGGAGAACTACCGGCGCGCCAACGACGCGTACTCCACCGAGCGCGCCACCATGGACGCCACGCCCTCCGTGGCGGACGTGGACCTGCGGAGCAACGACTACCGCCCGGACACCGGCCATGACCCTCGGCAGACCGACGAGGCCTGGCGTCCCAGCCCGGCCCGGAACGAGGGCGCCAAGACGGTGCTGGCCAGCGCCACCGGCCCCAAGCAGAGCATCCTCTTCGCGCTCGACGTCACCAACCCCACGGCCCCGGGCTACCCCACGCCCCTGTGGGAGTTCGACATGAAGCGGGACCGCTTCACGTCAGCGGGCGTTCCGTGCACGAACAACAGCAACGGCTGCAACCCGCTGCCGGCGCTCTTCACCGGCGCCACGCCCAAGCCCGACACACGCGGCTCGCGTCACGCGCCCTCGCTGGTGCGCATGGACTTCGGCCAGAATGGCGGCAAGAAGTGGGTGTCCATGTTCGGCACGGACTACTCGCCGGAGTCCGGAGCGGTGGGCACCGTCTACCTGATGGACCTCAAGACAGGTCTGCCCGCGCAGGTGCCGGGCAACAGCGCGAAGGCGCGGCTCGCGGGCGTCGTCACGCTGGGCACCGCCGCGGACGCGAATGAAGGCATCGGCGGAGAGCCCATCCCGCTGGACGTGAATGGCGACGGCAACGTCGACGTCATCTACGTCCCATCCACCTCGGGGAAGATCTACCGCATCAACCCCACCTACTCGAACACCGGGACGAGCACGCCGCTGGGCAAGGTGCTGGCCTCCTGTGTCGTCGCGGACGCGCAGACCGTGCCCGGCATCCGCAACCCCACCAGCCAGCGCATCTTCTCCACCATCTCCGCGTCGGTGGCGCCGGACAGCGGCGCCCGCCGGGTGCGGCTGTACTTCGGCACCGCCAACAACCCGGACATCGCCAACGAGCCGGACGACACCGCCAACCCGCGGCCCCGCTATCACCTGATGGCCTTCGAGGACCGCGACCCGGTGCCCGCCACGCGGCCCGGCGCCGACTGCCCCGCGCAACTCGAATGGGCACGCGAGCTGGGCGAGGGACAGGTCGTCTGGGGCGGCGTCTCCACCACCCAGGACGGGGTCTTCACCACCAGCGCCGTGGGCCGCGCCGCCAGCGCGTGCGACCTGGACAGCACCACCAGCGGCAGAATCTACGCCTACAGCACCGCGGGCAACGCGCTCGCGGGCAATGACACCGCCATCGACGGCCACGGCACGCACGCGCCCGTGCTCTACGACAACCACCTGCTCATCGTGAAGAACGGTCAGGTGCGCGCGCTGGGGAGCGGGACGTACAACAACCCCACCTCGGAGTCGCCGCGAAGCAGCTCCCGGGTCCTCATCTGGGACGTGCAGTCCGGCTCACGCGTCCAGGAGGTGGTGCCATGAACCGGCGCCTGCTCCACGCCCATCCGCGCGGCCTCAGCATCCTGGAGACCCTCGCCACCGCCGCGGTGCTCATGCTCGGCATCCTGGGCATCATGCTCACGCTGGGCACCGCGTCTCGTCACAACCGCCGCAACAACAACCTGGGCCAGGCGAACCTCATCGCCGAACAGGAGCTGGAGCGCGTGGTCAACCTCCGCTGCGTGGGCGAGCCGCTGAACGACCCCTGCGTCAACATCAAGCAGCTCGACAACACGGGGCGCGACGTGTGGTGGTCCGCCAATGGCCGCATGACGGAGACGCCGCCCCTCCCGGGCGCGACGCCTCAGATGGCCTACACGCTGACGCTGGACGTGGACCCGCCCTTCGAGGGCTCCGAGACAGGCGAGCCCGCGCTGAGCCGCGCCATCCCGCTGCCCCACGCCAGCAGCCTGGCCCTGCACCAGGTCATCAACGTCCGCGTCACCGTGAGCTGGGCGGAGGAGCCCGGTGCTCCCCGCCGCGCGGTGGCCCTGCAGACCCGGATGGCGCCATGAAGCGACTTCGCCCGACGACGCCGCGCGGCTTCACGCTCATCGAGCTGATGGTGGCCGCCTCCATGTCCATGGTGGTGCTCGCCACCGCCATTGGCGTGAGCGTCCACCTCCAGCGCCGGGGCCTGCTGGAAGAGCGCATCATGGAGACGCAGAACAAGGGCCGGGCCGCGCGTGACTTGATGGCGTTCGGCGTGCAGCGGGCGGGCGCGGGCATTGGCAGCGTCTCCCTCACCGGCGGCCGGATTCCCTCCGGTGAAGCGGACCTGTTCTACGCCGTGTGGGCCCGCCCCCAGGCCACCTTCCCGGATGACGCCACCTTCGTCCCCCCCGCCGATGCCGCGCTGCTGTCGGATGCGCTGGAGGTCTGGGAGACGGACCCGGCGCGCATGGTGCTGCTGGACCAGTGTCCCCTGCCGGCGACCGCGGCCTGGTTCGAGGACACGCTGTGCGTCGGAGGCCTGCCCCCCGCCTACCTGGACAACGCGGTCATCGCCGTGGTGTTCCCGGGCACGGAAGACGAGCGGGGCTGGGCCTGCGTGGGACAGGTGACGAACCTCGTGGCGGAAGGCGTGGAGTGGACCCCCGCCCTCCCAGGCCGGCCCGCGCCCGCTGATGGCCACTGTCATCCCGATGCCGTGACGCTCCCCGAGTCACCCTGGCTTGGCACACGCGCACCTCGCGAAGGCGGCATGTACCTGCTCCCGCTCACCAGCCGCGGCTACCGGGTGAACTGGCCCGAGGGCACGCCCGTGCTGGAGATGGACCCGGATGGCCCCATGGGGCCCGCGGGCTACACCGCGGTGTCCCAGGACATCGAGCAACTGCAGGTCCGGCTGGGCGTGATGGCCCCCGACGCGCTCCCCGGCGCCCCCGTGCGCTTCTTCCCGGACGCGGAGACCGGGCGCCCCTCACTGGCCACCTGCACCCAGGCCACCTGCGCCACGCACATCTCCTGGGCCTGGGACCCCGGCGTGCCCGCTCCGCCGGACCGCGGCCCGGGCAGCGCGGGTGACGAGCTGATGCGCCACCTGCGCGTGGTGGAGCTGTCCATCACCGCGCGCTCGCAGCGGGCCGAGCTGACGGGGAACGAAGCGCCCGGGGCGCGAGACGACGATGGCAATCTCCGGGATGGCTTCAAGCGCCGGCACAGCGTCATCCGCCTGGCGCCTCGCAACTTCGCGTTCGTGGGAACGGGGGGCTGACATGTGGCCACGCAACCGAGGCATGACGCTGCTGGAGGTGATGGTCGTGGTGGCCCTGGTCGGCCTCTTCACCACCCTCTCCGTATCCAGCTTCCAGGGCATGACGGAGCGCCAGCGACTGGGCGCCGCGCAGCGCGAGCTGGTGCTGATGATGCAGGAGGCCCGTCAGAAAGCACGCGCGACCCACCAGCCCGTGCGGCTGGGCACTCGCGTCACGGATGAGCAGGGCGTCCAGGTGACGCGCATGCGCTGGGAGGCGCTGGCATGCAGTGACGCATGGGGCACGGTGTGTCCCATGCCCGCGTGCCAGGATAACGCCTGCGGCGTGGGCGGCTGCGAGTGCCCGGAGCTGGGGCCGGACCTGGTCGTCCCGCCGAAGCTCGACGTGGACCTGCTGGTGGGCCTGTGCTGGCGGGGCAACCCCGGCGTCGGCGCGCCCGTCGTGGCCCCGCCGGCGCCTGGCGGACGGGTGTGCGAGCAGGACGCCCCGCTGCCCACGACGGAGCGGCTCGTCCTCCTGCGCAACGGCGGGACGCTCGAAGCGCCGGACTGGAGACCGGAGCTGGTGTTCCAGGCGGATGGTTTGACGGCGGCCGTACGCCCCCTGGATTGTGACAAGCACGCCTCCACCCCAGGCTGCCAGTAGACACCGCCGCCGCCGTCGCGCGTGCGACCAGGCGGCTTCGGCGTATGCTCAGGGGCCCTCACCCCCGCGCAGATTGACGCACTGGTGGGACACATCCGCACCATGAAGGCGCCCGCGGCCCCTTGAATTTCCATTCGAAGCCGCGCGTCATCCCCCTCAAGAGAAACGGAGCCCCCCCATGAAGAACCTCACCGTCGCCGTCGTCTTCTGCCTCTCCATGGCCAGCCTGTTCGCCTCCCTGCGCGCGGACGCGCTCTCCTCGGTGCACATCGAGAAGGGATTGTCCCCGGCACCGTCGCTGTCCCTCCGCCCGGATGACGGCAAGGGCGGCGGTGACGACAAGGGCGACAAGGGCGGCGGTGAGGAGGACGAGGAGGAGTACCGCAAGCGCCGGTACGCCGGCCTGTCCCAGCAGGCCGCGATGGAGCTGGTGGACCCGGGCTCGCTGACGGACGTCCTCCGCCTGCAGGCCGCCGTGAGGTTCGGCCAGCGCTAGCAGGCCACGGGCCGGGCCTCAGGCACTCTTGCCTGGCGCCCCCCCCAGCGGCCGGGTGACGCGCGGCAGCGTCACGGAGAAGCAGGTCCCCGTGTCCGACGACGACGCCACGTCCAGCCAGCCTCCGTGCGCGGTCACGATTTGCGACACGATGTAGAGCCCCAACCCCAGGCCCTGGTGCTTCGGCTTCGGCTGCCCCGGTTCGAGGGGCACCCCGTGGAACGGCGAGAAGAGCCGCGGGCGCAACGACTCGGGGATGGGCGGCCCCCCGTTGTGGACCTCCACGCGCTGGAAGAACGGGTCCTTCGCCGCCAGCCGCACCCGCACCGGGCTCCCCTCCGGACTGTGTTGAAGCGCGTTGCCCAGCAGGTTCGACAGCACCTGCCCCAGGCGCTCCTCGTCCCAGACGCCGCGTGATTCGCCGTCCACCTCCAGGCAGACACCGCACTCCGGATGCGCGGGCTCCAGCTCGGAGATGATGCGCCGGCACACGTCCTCCATGGACACCTCGTGGGGACGCAGCGGGATGCCGCCGGCCATGCGGGCGCGCGTGAAGTCGAGCAACTGTTTCACCAGCCGCGCCATCCGCTCGGCGCTGCCGTCGATGCGGGCCACCACGCGCCGGATCTCCGGGGGCAGCGTGTCCCGGGCCAGGAGGGCCGCGGAGGACAGCCGCACCGCGGCCAGCGGGTTGCCCAAATCATGGCCCAACACGCCAATGAAGCGCTCCTGGAAGCGCGCCTCCTCCTCGCGCTCCAGCTCCTGGCGGCGCCGCGCGGTGACGTCCCGGCAGATGGCGAACAGGCCGTACACGGTGCCATCACCGCGGCGAAGCACGCCCTTCGTCGTGTGCCAGATGCGGTCCGTCCCCGGGCCGCCCTCCGCCCCTTCGTACGTGGCCGTCTGTCCGGAGTTCATCACCTCACGGTCGTGCGCCAGCGTCGGCGCGGCCCGCTCGGCGCCCAGCAACTCCGCGTCCGTGCGGCCAAGGATTTCTCGCGGGGCCCGGTGGAAGGCGCTCGCGGTGGCGGGATTGATGAGGATGTAGCGGCCCGACACGTCCTTCACGTAGATGGCGTCGGTGGCGCTCTGGATGACGGCGTGCAGGAGGTCATGGTCGCGCCGCAGGGCTTCTTCCGCGGCCATGCGCTCGGTGAGGTCCTCCAGGAAGAGCACCACGCCGTCGTCACACGGTGACACGCGCGCCTGGAGCCACACGGTGCCCATGGGCGACTGCCGGGACACCCGCGCGACCTCTGGCGCGCGGCGTGTCACCGCGCGGACACATGCACTGAAGAGGCCGCTGTCCCACGCCCACGGCGCCTCTTCCAGCAGCCGGTGGTGCACCAGGCGGCCCTCTTCCCCGCCGAGCCAGCGCTCCGCCTGCACGTTGGCGGAGACACACTCGAAGTCGACGATGCCGCCGACCTCGGAGCGCACGCTCCGCAAGACGGCCACCGCCTCGGAAAGAGGTTCGTCCCCTTCGGTGCCCAGGCACCTGTTGATTCCACGGCCAGATGACATGTCGGCGTGGCCCCCGATGCTGCCGTTGTGAGCCACCCTAACCCCGCAGCTGGGGGCGGGGCCAACCGGTCCCCGGGGTGGCTGAACAGTGCCCGAGCTAACCAGAGCTTCCGATTTCTCCTGTTTCGCTCGACACCTGCGGCGCTCCATCGTTGACCTGACAGGGTGAGACTTCTAATTACCCTGCGGCCCTCAGGGTCCACTCATGGACACTCCCTTCAAACAGACGCAGGACGGCGGCGCGGCGGGTGACCCCTTCGCCCAGGTGGTTGACGGACTTCGGGCGGGACAGCGCGTCCGGACGCAGGGGCTCAAGGGGGCCGCGCGCGGGCATGTGCTCGCCCGCCTGCATGGCGCGCTGAAAGCGCCGCTCGTCTGCGTGGCGGTGGACGAGGAAGCCGCCGACGCGCTCGCGGCCGACCTGTCCTTCTTCCTGGGCGGCCAGGGCAGCCTGCTGGCGCCGCGCGTGCTGCGGCTGCCCGCGGACGAGGTGCTGCCCTACGACGAGGTGTCTCCCGACGCGGCGGCCGTCACGGAGCGGCTGGGCGCCCTCTTCCACCTGGGCCAGGGCACGCGCTTCCCCGCGCTGGTGCTGTCGGTGCGCGCGCTGCACCGCAGGGTGCTGCCGCTGTCGGTGATGCGCGCGCTGGCCGCGCGGGTGGCCGTGGGTCAGGACTTCGACCGTGACTCGCTGGCGCGCCGGCTGGTGCACATGGGCTACCAGAACAGCCCCTTGGTGGAGGACGTGGGCACGTTCAGCGTGCGCGGCGACCTGCTGGATGTCTTCAGCCCCCTCTACGACAAGCCCGTCCGCCTGGAGTTCTTCGGCGACACCATCGAGTCCATCCGCGCCTTCGACCCGCAGTCCCAGCGCACGGTGGACGCGCTGAAGGAAGTGGACCTGGTCCCCGCGCGCGAGGTGCTGCTCACCGACGAGACGCGCCCGCGCGCCGAGTCCGCCGCCCGCGCGGTGGCCGACCGCATCAACCTGCCCACCATCAAGCTGCGCGAGCAGCTGGACGCCCTGCGCGAGGGCCTGCCCGGCTTCGGCATGGAGGGCCTGCTGCCCGGCTTCTTCGAGGGCGGGCTGTCCACGGTGTTCGACTTCCTGCGCGACTGGAGCCCCGAGGCGCCCGTCCTCTACCTGGACGACCCGCTGGGCCAGGAGCGCGCGGCGGACACGCTGTGGGAGGAGCTGGAGCGCTCGCATAGCGCGGCCGAGGCCCGGCAGGAGCTCATCTGCCCGCCCCTGGAGCACTTCCTCTCCCGTGAGGACGTGAATCAGCGGATGCAGCCCTTCCGCGTGCTGGAGGGCGGTGGCCTGTCGCTGGCGCAGACGGAGCGCCCGCCGGTGCACTTCAGCTTCGGCGGCACCCAGGACCTGCGCGAGGCCATCCTGGCGCACCACGGCGAAGAGGGCGCGCTGTCCCCGCTGGTGGAGCGGCTGGAGCGCTGGCGCGAGCTGCGCGTGGCCTGCGTGGTGGCGTGCGGCACGCTGAGCCAGGCGGACCGGCTGAAGCGGCTGCTGATGGACCGCAACGTGGTGGTGAAGGTCCACACGGAGCCGCTGGAGGACGCGGTGGCGCTGTACGAGCCGTCCATCCGCGCGCACCTCTTCACGGGCGAGGTGAGCCACGGCTTCGTGGATGGGCCGGGCGGGCTCGCGGTGCTGGCGGACGAGGAGATTTTCGGCGTGCGCGCGCGCCGGCGTCCCCGGCGCAGCAAGAAGCTGGACGCGTTCGGCTCCGGCTTCGGGGACCTGAAGGAAGGCGACCTCATCGTCCATACCGACTTCGGCATTGGCCGCTATGCCGGCCTGACGAAGATGGAGGTCAACGGCGTGCCCGGGGACTTCCTCGTCCTGGAGTACGCGGGCCGGGACAAAATCTACCTGCCGGTGGGCCGCATGCGGCTCATCCAGAAGTTCTCCGGCGGCGACCCCACGCAGGTGCAGCTGGACAAGCTGGGCACCACGAGCTGGGAGAAGACGAAGAAGCGCGTCAAGGAGCAGCTGCTCAAGATGGCGGCGGAGCTCCTCCAGATTGCCGCCGCGCGCAAGGCGCACCCCGGCCATGCCTTCAGCGCGCCGGACCGGTACTTCGCCCAGTTCGAAGCGGACTTCGAGTTCGAGGAGACGCCAGACCAGGCCAAGGCGATTGAAGACGTGCTGACGGACATGCAGAAGCCGGAGCCCATGGACCGGCTCGTCTGCGGCGACGTGGGCTACGGCAAGACGGAGGTGGCCATGCGGGCGGCCTTCAAGGCCGCGCTGGACCGCAAGCAGGTGGCGGTGCTGGTGCCCACCACCGTGCTGGCGCAGCAGCACTACCTGTCCTTCAAGAAGCGCTTCGCGGACTACCCCGTCACGGTGGAGGTCATCTCCGGGATGAAGAAGGCGCCGGAGGTGCGGGAGGTCCTCAAGCGCGCCAAGGAGGGCAAGGTCGACATCCTCATCGGCACGCACAAGCTGCTGGGCGGCGAGGTGGCCTTCAAGGAGCTGGGCCTGATGATTGTCGACGAGGAGCAGCGCTTCGGCGTGAAGCAGAAGGAGTCGCTGAAGAAGTGGCGCTCCCAGATTGACGTGCTGACGCTGACGGCCACGCCCATCCCCCGCACGCTGCACATGAGCATGTCGGGCGTGCGTGACATGAGCATCATCGCCACGCCGCCGCAGGACCGCCGGGCCATCCGCACCTTCGTGATGAAGCACGAGGACACGGTGGTGAAGGAGGCGATTGAGCGCGAGGTGGCGCGCGGCGGACAGGTGTTCTTCGTCCACAACCGCGTGGAGTCCCTGCCCTCCATCGAGACGCAGCTGCGCGCGCTGGTCCCCCAGGTCAGCATCGGCGTGGCGCACGGGCAGATGGGCGAGGGGCAGTTGGAGAAGGTGATGCTCGCCTTCACGGAGAAGAAGTACCAGGTGCTGCTGTGCACCAGCATCATCGAGAGCGGCATCGACATCTCCAGCGCCAACACGATGATTGTGAACCGGGCGGACCAGTTCGGCCTGGCGCAGCTCTACCAGCTCCGTGGCCGCGTGGGCCGCTCCAAGGAGCGCGCGTATGCGTACCTGCTGGTGCCGTCGCGGCGCGCGGTGACGAAGGACGCGCAGCGGCGCCTGGAGGTGCTCCAGAACTTCACCGAGCTGGGCGCGGGCTTCTCCATCGCCAGCCACGATTTGGAGATTCGCGGCGCGGGCAACCTGCTGGGCGACAAGCAGTCGGGCGCCATCGCCGAGATTGGCTTCGACATGTACGCGCAGCTGCTGGAGGAAGCCGTCGCGGAGATGCAGGGCCAGCCACCCAAGCTGCAAATCGAGCCGGACGTCACGCTGCCCATGCCGGCGCTCATCCCGGACGACTACGTCAGCGACGTCCACCAGCGGCTCGTCTTCTACAAGCGCTTCAGCCAGGCCAGCCACCCGGACGAAGTCACGGACCTGCGCGCGGAGCTGGTGGACCGGTACGGCGAGGCCCCGGACGAGGTGGACCACCTGTCCGAGCTGACGCTGCTGAAAATCGACATGCGCGACCTGCGCCTGCGCGGGCTGGAGGTGGGCACCACCCGGCTGGTGGTGACGCTGGGCGCGGACGCGCTGCTGGATGGCCCCAAGGTGGCGGGGCTGGTGCAGCGCTCCAAGGGCGTCTACCGCCTCACGCCGGACATGAAGCTCATCGCCCGCGCGCCGCAGGGCGCCAGTGGCCACGACCTCATCACCGAGGCCAAGAAGGTGCTGAGGGATTTGGGCCACTGCGCGCTGCCGCAGGCATAGGCCTCTCGAAATCCTCGTGGCCCAGGCCGTCACCTGCCGCGGCATCACCGCCGCGGCGGGCAAGCCGCACAGGCGCCGCGCACCGTGGCGCCTGCGCTCGCGGCCTCAGCGCCCGCCGCAGAAGTGGGCCACGGCGCGCGCCAGGACGGCCTCGCAGCGCACCAGGTCTTCCACGGGCACGTATTCGCCCGTCTGGTGCGCCACGCGGATGTCGCCGGGGCCGAACACCACCGCCTCCGCGCCCAGCTCCGTCATCTGCGGCGCCTCCGTCCCGAAGGACACCGTCTCCGGCGCGTTGCCGCTGACCTCCGCGAGGAAGCGCACCACCTCCGCGTCCGCCCGCGTATTCACGCCCCGGTCCGTGCGCACCACGCGAATCTCGGCCTCGAAGGCGGGCTCATCCCGCACCAGCTCCTGGCGGATGGTCTCCAGCAGCTGCGACACGCGCTCCGGCGGCTGCCCGGGAATGGGCCGCCACTCCACGACGAAGCGGCAGGCGCCGGGGATGACGTTCTTTGCCTTTCCACCCTGGATGACGCCCACGTTGACGGTGGTGAAGGGTGGCTGGAAGCCTTCATCGACGTCCTCGCGCAGCACCGTCAGCGCCAGGTGCTCCAGGCGCTGGAGGAAGCGGCCCGCGCGGAAGATGGCCGACGCGCCCGAGTCCGGATACGCGCTGTGCCCTTCCTTCCCCCGCACCTCCACCTCCGCCAGGCAGTAGCCCTTGTTGGCGCGCACCGGGATGAGGCGCGTGGGCTCGCCGACAATCGCGTGACGCGCGCGGCCCAGTCCCGCCTCCACCAGCTTCTTCGCGCCCGTCAGGCCGACTTCCTCGTCCGCGGTGAGGACCACCATCAGCGGGGCCTTCAGCTGCTCGGCGTTCAGCGCCGCGTGCAGCGCGCAGGCGATGAAGCCCTTGGTGTCACACGCGCCGCGCCCGTAGAGCCGTCCGTCCTTCTCCGTCAACCGCAGCGCGTCCGTCCAGGCGGCGTCGTACGGCACGCAGTCGGAGTGCCCCACCAGGGCCAGCGCGGCGCGGCCGGAGCCGCCCTTCACCGCGACGAGGTTCACCTTCTCCACACCCGCGTCGTCCAGGAACTTCTGGCGCTCCGCGCTGAAGCCCGCGGCCTCCAGGCGCGCCTGCGCGTAGTCGATGAGCGGAACGTTGGGACGGAAGGACGTGGTGTCCATCGCCACCAACTCCGCCAGGGTGGCCCGCAGCGCGGGCAGCGTGTCACTCATGGGTAAGACCTCCAGGGGACGGTCATGCCACGGCACGCCAGCCCCCGGAAGGCCCTTCCCTCCCCGCGTGTCCGCTCAGCGAACGGACGCCACCTGAGGCGCGGCCTCCTCCAGCGGAAACGCCGAGTTATCCCCAGCCCCAGGCCGTCCCAGGCCCTTGTGCACCGCGGGCGCCGCCGCGTTCACCGCACCCACGTAGAAGACGCCGTGGTAGCCGTCATCGTTCGTTCCGCCCCACGTGTGCACGAAGAAGCGGTCGCCGTTGTCCCGCCCCTTCGCGTCACGCACGCCGCAATCCAGCCGGTCCTTCGCGCCCTTGCTGTCCACCGCGCAAATCCACGCCGAGCCGCTGGCGTAGGCCATGTCCAGCGCCACCACGCTGTCGAGCGCGTCCTTCAAGAGCAGCCCCATGGGCCTGAAGGACGTGTCCCAGGGCAGCCCTTTCTTCGTGCGCGTGTGGATGTTGCCGGACAGGACGATGTGGAAGCGCTTGGAACCCGACTCCACGTGGTGCTGGACCGTCGCCGCCATCGCATCCTCCCTCGCCTGTCCCTGCATCGTCGGGTGGTCGAAGACGAAGGCGTCCACGTCCAGACCGCGCGAGCGGAGCTGACGCAGCTGCTCCAGCATGTTCGCCATCGCCTCGCTGCTGCGGCCGTCCGGGTACGGGCTGCGCCAGAATGGGGCCTCCATCAGCTTCAGCCAGTCATCCTCCGCCCCCGCGCTCTCCAGGAACGCCTCCACGCGCGTCTGGCTCTCCAGCGGCAGCTCCAGCCCCACCGTCACTGGCATGCCGGCCACCGCCGCCTGGCACGACGCCTGCGCGACGAAGCGCGGCACCTCCTGCGTGCCATGCATCTCCCCCAGCAGCAGCGCCCCGCCCGGCTTCACCTGCTTGCCCAGCCCCAGAATCGGCAGGCCACACTCGAAGGCCATCGCATCCGCGGCGCCCGTGGTGTTGGGCGCCTGCGCCACCTTCACCGGCTGGGGCGCGTTCTCCTCCTTCATCAGATTGGGGGAGATGGAGCGGAACACCCGCCACTCCATGACGAGGTCTCGCGACCCCTGCCCCGAGCCCGCGAAGAAGGAGTTCTCTCCCTGGGGCGCGTCCATGCGGTCCTCCCAATCCTCCACGCTGAGCATGGGGTCGGAGGAGACAGCACCTGAGCCCGCGTTGACGTCTCCGGCGCGATCCCCATTGCCCATCTGCCCCCCCACGACACGGCTGGGGCCCCAATCCACCTCACGGCCCGGAGGGCTCAGCGCGGTGCTGGAGCTCTTGGTGATGCGGATGACCCACAGCTTGCTCTTTGTCGGCGTCTCGCGCTTTCCCAGCACCATGTACCGGTGCCAGAAGCTCGAAATCCTCGAACCGCCGAACTCCTGGCGCCAGTCCGTCTCCAGCACCCGGCTCCCCTTGTCCTCCTTGAAGGGCAGATTGTTCTCCGTGAAGAACCGCCGCACCTCCGGCCAGACCTCTTCCAGGGGCCGCTCGTAGATGGCCTCGCCATCTGGGATGAACAAGTCACTGTAGGTGCTCCCCTGCCGGGTCGCGCAGCCCACCTGGAAGCACATCAACGTCACCACCGCGAACCACTTCGCGCGCATCGGCCCCTCCGGGAATGAACTCCGGGAGGGTGAACGCGCCGCACCTCAGTGCCATATCGGCGGAGAACTGCCGCTCAAGCGTACAGCGCGCGAGACAACACCTGGAACGCGCGGCCGCTCTCCTCCGCGAGCGCATGCCGGCCTTCACGGACGACCTCGCGTCCGCCCACCACCACGTCGCGCACCGCCGCCTTCTCCGCGCCCAATACGACCGCGGGCAGCAGCGATGCCGGCAGGGCGCCCACGAGCGACGGATGGTGCAGGTCCACTGTGAAGAAGTCCGCGGGCGCGCCCTCCTCCAGCACGCCGGTGGCGAGCCCCAGGCTCCGCGCACCGTCCACGGTGGCCATGCCCAGCAGCCGCGCCGCCAGTCCATCCATGGCGCCGCCGCCCGGGTCCAGCACGGCGCGCCGCAGCCGCGTCAGCCGCAGGTGCCCTTCCAACTGCCGAGCCTCGTCCAGCAGGTCCACCGTGGCCTGACTGTCCGAGCCCAGGCTGATGCGCGCGCCCGCCTTCACCAGCGCATCCGCGGGCACGATGCCGTCTCCCAGGTTCCGCTCCGTGGAGGGACACGCGCACACCGTGGCCTCAGCCCGCCCCAGCAGCGACACCTCTTCGTCCGTCAGGTGGACGCCGTGCACCGCCGTGAAGCCGGGCCCCAGCAGGCCCAGGTCCGCCAGCAACTCCACGGGCCTGCGGCCATGCTCCGCCAGACAGGCCTCGATTTCCTTTGGCTGCTCCGCCACGTGCATGTGGACGGGCAGGCGCCGCACGGACGAGCCCGCGAGCGCCGCCAGCCACTCCCGCGTCACGGCGCGCACGCTGTGCGGCGCGAGCCCCACGCTGACCGCCGCGTCGGAGCGCACCTCGCGGGCAAGCGCCTCGACCGAGCCGAGGAACGTCTCCACGTCCGGGTCGATGAAGCGGCGCTGCCGTGGATTCGCCGCCACGCCGAAGCCCGCCCGGGCGTACCCCACGCGCAGCAGGCAGATGCGCAGCCCCACGTCCCGCGCGGCGCGAATCACCGCGTGCGCCAGCGCGTTGCGGTCCGCATACGGCGTCCCATCGGCTTGATAGTGGACGTAGTGGAACTCCCCCACGGTGGTGATGCCCGCGAGCGCCATCTCCACGAAGGCCTGTCGCGACGCGACGTAGAGGTCCTCGGGGCTCAGCGACTCGGCGGCGCGGTACATCGCCTCGCGCCAGCTCCAGAAGTCGTCCGCCTCCCGGCCCGAGGCCACGTACTCCGTGCGCCCGCGGATGAGCCGCTGGAACGCGTGGGAGTGTCCGTTGACGAGCCCCGGCAGCAAGGCCCTTCCCGGCAGCGCGACGGTGCGCGCGCCCACGGGCACGGAGTCCGGGGCCAGGACGCGGCCGTCGGCACTCACCGCGAGGCCGCGCCCTTCGAGGAACCGGCCGCCCGTGTAGAGGAGCTCCGGCTGATAGACGGTGATGTCGCTCACGCCGGCAACTTACGCCAGCGCCACGTGGCGCGCAGCAGCCGCCGCGCGCCCCGTGGAATGCCAGACGTCAGTGTGACGCGAGCGTCGGAGTCCGGTCTTCCGTCGGAGCACCGGAGTTGTCGCCCGCGCCCGGCCGTCCCAGCCCCTTGTGCACCGCGGGCGCGGACGCGCTCACCGGCCCCACGTAGAAGACGCCGTGGTAGCCGTCATCGTTCGTTCCGCCCCAGGTGTGCAGGAAGAAGCGGTCGCCGTTGTCACGGCCCTTCGCCTCGCGGATGCCGCAGTCCAGCCGGTCCTTCACGCCCTTGCTGTCCACCGCGCAAATCCACGCCGACCCGCTGTTGTACGCCATGTCCAGCGCCACCACGCTGTCGAGTTCGTCCTTCAAGAGCAGCCCCATGGGTCTGAAGGACTTGTCCCACGGCAGGCCCTTCGCCGTGCGCGAGTGGATGTTGCCCGACAGGATGACGTGGAAGCGTCCCGGGCCCGACTCCACCTGGTGCCGGACCGTGGCCGCCATCGCGTCCTCGCGCGCCTGCCCCTGGGACTTCGGGTGGTCGAAGACGAAGATGTCCACGTCCAGCCCACGCGAGCGCAGCTGGCGCAGCTGCTCCAGCATGTTCGCCACCGCCTCGCTGCTGCGGCCATCCGGGTACGGGCTGCGCCAGAACGGCGCCTCCATCAGCTTCAGCCAGTCATCCTCCGTCCCCGCGCTCTCCAGGAAGGCGTCCACCCGCGTCTGACTCTCCAGCGGCAGCTCCAGCCCCACCGTCACTGGCGTGCCAGCCACCGCCGTCTGGCAGGACGCCTGCGCGATGAAGCGCGGCACCTCCTGCGTGCCGTGCAGCTCTCCCAGCAGCAGCACCGCGCCCGGCCTCACCTGCTTGCCCAGGCCCAGAATCGGCAGGCCGCATTCGAAGTCCGTGGCCGCCGCGCCCCCCTGCGCGTTGGGCGCCATCGCCACCTTCACCGGCTTGGGCGCATTCTCCTCCTTCATCAGCGTGGGGGAGATGGCGCGGAACACCCGCCACTCCATGACGAGGTCCCGCGAGCCCTGCCCCGACTCCGCGAAGAAGGAGTTCTCCCCCACCGGCGCGTCCAGGTACTCCTCGAAGTCTTCAGCGGAGAGCCCCGGAACCGCGGCATCGCCCGCGTTGCCGCCGATGGCCCGGGACATGCCCCAGTCCAGCTCGCGCCCCGGGGGCGCCAACGCCTTGTTGCGGCTCTTGGTGATGCGAATGATCCACAGCTTGCTCTGGGTAGGGGACTCGCGCTTGCCCATCACCATGTAGCGGTGGAAGAAGCCGGACACCTTCGAGCCGCCGAACTCCTGGCGCCAGTCCGTCTCCAGCACCATGCTGCCCCGGTCCTCGCGGAAGGGCAGCCTGGCCTCCGTGAAGTACTTGCGAACCTCCGGCCACATCTCCTCCACAGGCCGTTCGTAGATGGCTTCCCCGTCCGGGATGAAGAGGTCGCTATAGGTGCCGGACTGATGGGCACAGCCCGTCAACAGGCCCGCCAACACAACCGCCGCGTAGAACACCGAGCGCATTTTTCCCGTCTCCTCGTCAAGCCCCAGCGGGAGCGTAAACGAGGACCAGGCCCCGGCATATCGGCCCGGCAGGGAGGCTCAGGCGGGAGCTTCGGAGCCTTCCTCGGCGGCGGCGCGTGCCCGCTCCCAGGGGCGCGTCCGGACAGCCGCGCGAATCCACATCACGTGGCGCCGCTCGTCCTCCCGGTGCTTTTCGATCAGCGTCCGGACCTCGGGGCGCCAGTCGAAGCGCAGGGCCACGTCGTAGGCGCGGTTGGAGAACTCCTCGTTGCCGAGCATGGCCACCAGCGCGGCCTCGGTGCCCATCATGCTGGACACCGCCGTCAAGCCCACCATCGCCGTTCCCTTGAGGTCCAGGCGCAGCTCCAGCGGCGTCCCGCCCGCCTCGTGGATGAGGGCGTTCAAATCCTGCACGTGCCGGACGTGGTCGATGCGGAAGCCGTTGAGCCGCTCACGGACCAACGGCTCCGGAATCCGGGCCAGGGCCGCGTCGTAGGCACCCACGGCATCCGCGTCGAGCTGAGCCAGGCTGCGCAGCCGGGCCACTTCCGATTTGTCGGCCATGTCGAACTCCTGCGCTAAGGGGCTCGGGCAATGTGAGAAGGCTGTTCCCGCAAACCAACCCACCTCCTGGACGCGCTGCCCGCCCGCCCCTGGGGCAGGCGGACAGCCAGGGCCCAGGTCTTCAAGCCTGCGCGGCGCCAGCGGGCGCGCGCGCTTGCGACGCGTGCTTCCGGCGCGCGGCCCGGCGGTGCTTGAGGACAATCACGCCCCCCAGCACCGCGCTCAAGAGCATCAGCGCGTTCGTCACCACGAAGACCCAGTTGCCGACCTTCCAACTGTAGAGGGTGAACCCCGTGGAGGCCGTCATCTGCCCCACGAAGAGCCACTTGGACACACCCTCGCTCGAGCCTGACTTCCACTGCTTGTGGACCTGGACGCCAATGGTCAACAGCAGGACGAAGGAACTGAACCACCCCAGGGCTTCGGCCCCCATGCACCCTCCTGGCCCCAGACGATGTGCATGCGCCCCGTCGTGTGCAGCACGCCCGTCACCCCAGCGGACCGCCCACCGCGCTCAGCCCGTCCGCGCCGCCGCCTCGCGGTGTCGCGCAATCCAGGCCCGCGCCTCCTCGGGCGAGTCCACGTAGGCCGTGTCGAGCCGCGTCCCGCCGCTCAGCATGGCCCCCACCATGAGGCTCTTGGTGGTGGCCTTCTGCTCTATCGCCGCGCCGATGTAGACGACGCCCAGGAACCAGCCCGCCTTCGCGTGGTCCACCAGGTAGCGGCGTGACTCCGGACTGAGGTGCGAGCCGGTGATGTCCGCGGCCAGGTAGAAGCGCTGCGCGTCCGCCAGCTCCCGGTACACGCCACACGACCAGACCGACGTCTCCTGGGTGATGGCGCCCCGGAAGCGCGCCCAGAGGATGTCCGGCGCTTCGAACGACGCATGCTGCTCGCCGTGACGCCACTCCCGCTTCAGGCTCATGGGCCTCCCACGCTGAGACAGGCGCCAGGATACCCCCAGCCTCGGCGTGGACCCAACAGCCTCCCTGTGCGGACCGTCAGAAGCCGAGCGGCAACACGAAGGCCGTGCCGTTCTGCGTCCCCGTCCGGTAGCTGCGCGGCGCGCCGATGACGAGCATGGGCGGCGAGCTGCCACTGCCCGGCATCATCGACAGGGCCTGCCCCAGCGCCGACCGCTCCGAGCCATCTCCCACCACCATGAGGAACGGTGAAAGCGCGCCCTGCTGGCCAACCCCGCCAGCATAGAGAAACACCGCGCCGCCGCCGTCAGAGGCCTCGGAGGCCCCCGGCGCGCTCACCAGCAGGTCGGGGATGTTGTCGCCCGTGAGGTCCGTGCCGCCCACCAGCCGCGCGCCGAAGTTCACCGCGCGGTGGCGGTGGACCAGGACAACGGGGTTGAGCCCGTCGCCCAGCGCGCCCACCACCAGCGGCGAGCCCGCGGACTGGAGCGCCTGCAGCCTGTTCACCAGCACCGTCTTGTCGAAGAGCAGCACCACCGGCTGCGTCACGCCGTTGAAGGGCACGCTGGTGGCGCTGATGGCCACGAAGTCGCGCGTGTCCCCCAGGAACCGGCCCGCTCGCGTCATGCTGAGGCCCAGGCCCATGTTGGTGAGCTGCACCTCGCTGTCACCGGCGATGCGCCACACGGTGGCCGTGCTGCGCCCGCCGCAGCGCGAACCGCTCGCGTCGAAGCCTGGCAGGATGGCCACGCCCGACCGGGAGCCTTCCGCGTAGCGCCAGGCCAGCTCGTCACAGCCGTCGCCGTTGAGGTCGCCCAGCGACGTCGGCACGGACGTTTGGATGTCCATGGAAGGCATCGTGTAGACGGACTCACACACCATGCTCAGCTTCGCCAGCGACGCGTCCTCGGGCGCGCGGCCCAGGAACACCTCCATGCCGTCGTTGCGCAGCAGCCCCACGTCCTCGCGGCCATCGCCGTTCAAGTCGAACCCGCCCACCACGCCGCGCCCCTGGCCGGTGCGCCGGCACCTGGCGTCAGTCTCCGGCGTGCAGTCCTGGATTTGATACGTCGCGAACAGCCGGTACGCCGGCTTGAAGCTCCCGTCCGCCTGCCCCAACGAGACCAGGGCGCCGCCCGCCGACTGGGTGCCGCTGGTGACACACGCGGCGGGCACCGACGTGTACGTGTTGTTGAGCTCGTTGTTGGAGGTCGTGGAGCCCGTGCCCGGCACGTAGAAGTTGGACGCGCCCACCACCAGGTCCGGGCGCCCGTCGCCGTTGAAGTCGGAGAAGGCCACGTCCACGCCCACGTTGCGGCCCGCGTGGTGCGGCGAGGGCCGGCCCTCCTCCACCACGGTGGCCTGCGCGGGCGCCATCACGTCGTGCACGTAGGCCCGGCCAATGGCCAGGGCGTTGCCGTCATTGCTGGTGCCAGGGCCGGACCAGCCCGGCGCGCCCGTCAGCACCAGCGGGCGGCCCTGTGGCCCCTGCGCAATCGCCACCGCCTCACCGAAGCGCTCCACGCTCGGCTTCGCCGGCACCCGGACGCTGGTGCGTGTCCACTCGGCGACCGATGCGCCCTGACGGTGGTACAGCTCCACGCTGCCGGTGAAGGCGCCCTGCTCCGACGAGGACCGGCCCGCGAAGGCCACCAGCGACGGGTTCGCCGCGGGGCCCCAGGTCGCCAGGCCCGAGCCCAGCGTGTCCGACGCCGCCGTGCCGTTGATGACCGTCAGCGGCCGGTTGAGGACGCTGCCCTGCGTGAGCGTGGCCAGGGAATGGACGAGAATCTTGCCACTCCAGCGCAGCGTGCCGCTGCCCACGCCCGAAGGCGCGGATGAATAGGGCGCGCCCAGGAGCAGCTCCAGGCCCGGCTCACCGTCCACGTCCATCACCGCCCAGCTCCGGCCCGCGTTGATGCCGCTGGCCTCGCCGTAGATGCGGGCGAAGGCGTCCTCGCGCTTCACCTGGGGCGGCCGGTTGGCGGGCTCACCCGTGGCGGAGTAGCCCGTCAAATCGAACAGCAGCGCGCCGCCCGAATCATTGCCGGACTGCAGGCCCCCGCTCGAGCGCAGGTCCGGCGAGTCCGCCCGGTCCGCCACCGCCAGCAGCAGCGGGGGCCGCGTGCCTTCAGCGGGGATGACGCCCAGCCGCCACGTGCCCTCGTTGCTGTCCGCCGTGTTGGCCGGCAGCACGTACACATCCGGCGAGGCCCGGAAGCGCGCGCCCTCCGCGCGCGCGAGGAAGACGGAGATGGCCATCTGCGCGCCCGACACCGCCCCGGACGCGTTGTACCGGGACACCCGGCTCAGCGCCGCCAGGTCCACCAGGCCGTCCCCGTTGAGGTCGCCCGTCACCAGCGCGCGGCCCAGCTCGGTGTTGCTGCGCGACACCAGGGCGCCGTCCTGCGTCAAATCCCAGCCGCCCAGCCGCACCGTCGGGAGGTCCGGCACCGGCGAGCCCCGCGTCGACGCATAGACATCCACCGTGCCGCGATTGCGGATGGCGTTGGTGGGCGCCAGGTCGCCCAGCGGCGAGCCCACCACCACGTCCAGGTCGCCGTCGCCCTCGAAGTCCGCGACGGCCATGCCCGAGCCGAACGCCGCGTTGCGGAGCAGGCCGGTGAGCTGCTGGCGCAGCGGCGCCGGCGCCCCACTTCGGAAGGTGTAGAGGTACACCGCGCCGGCGTTGGTGACGGCCACGTCCGCGCCCGGCGAGGACACCAGCAGCTCCGCGCGCCCGTCCCCATCCAGGTCGCCCGCGGCCAGCGCGTCACCGAACTGCGCCGTCTCCGTGGCGCCGGTGAGCACCCACGTGGGCTCCGCCGGCAGGCCGCCGCTGCCGCCCTTGAAGATGAACACGGCGCCGCCCGAGGGCTGGTTCAGGTCGCTCTCGCGCTGCCCCACCGCCAGGTCCAGGTGACCGTCGCCGTCGAAGTCCGCCGTCACCAGGGTGGCCACGTCGGACAGGCGACCGTGCGGCAGTCCCGGCCGCGTCAGCTCGTCCAGCACGCGCACCGACACCCGCGCCGTGTCCCCGGTGAAGGGGTCCGCCGCGTTGAGCACCGCCACCCCCGTGGCGCCGGGCTCGAAGGTCAGCCGGCCGCCCGCCAGCGTCCCGGGACCGGACTCCTTCGTCCAGTTCACCCGGTCGCTGCCACCGCGCGTGGCCAGCGGCACGGACGAACCCGAAGGCACGGCGAGGAAGGCCGGCGCGCCGGTCAGCCGGGCGTCGGTGCGGACCTCGTACTGGAGCACCACCTCGTCACCCGACTGGGTGTCGCGCACGGTGATGACGTCCAGTCCCTCACGCGTGCCGGCCGTGTAGAGGCCACCCGGCGACAACGTGGCGCCGGAGCCGTCGGCCGACAGCAGGTACATGGCCGAGCCCAGCACGCCGTCCACCGCCACCTGGAAGGAGGTGCCCGGCCGCAGCTCCGCGCGCACGGGCGCGACATTGAACGCCGCCGTCACGTTGACCTGCGTGGTGGCGCTCACGCCCGGACAGCGCGCGTCCTCCACCACCAGCGTGTCCGCGCCCGGCGTGCGCCCCGCCAGGAAGCGGCTGCCCACCAGCTCACCCGAGGAGCCCCCCGGCTCCAGCAGGTACGTGTAATGGCCGCTGCCGCCGGTGGCCACCAGGGCCACGGGGCTCGACACCCGCACGCGCGCGGGCTGCGCGGTGAGCGTCAGCGCGCTCAGGCCCGTGCACAGGTCCGCCTGGTGAGGGTCCGCCACGCGGGCGGGCGCAGGCTCATCCGAGCAGGCCGCGGCGAGGAGCGCGAGGAGGGGGGCCGCGCGGGTCAGTCGGGTCATGTCAGGTACCTCGGGGGAGACTGCGCGTTGCTTCAGGGCCTGGCGCCAGAGGCGGCCCAGCGCTGGATGCGGGAGATGAGCTCGGGGTCCATGGGACCGTCGGCGGGCATCCGCTGGTCTCTCACGGCGTTGGTGATGATGGGCGCGTTGGCCCGCCACAGCTCATAGCTGTCGAGCGAGCGCGCCGCGCTGGCGCTGTTGTGACAGTTGCGGCACCGCGCCTCGTGGATGGGGCGGATGTCCTTGTCCCAGCTCAGCGGCCCCGAGGCCAGGGGCGCGTAGTCGAACGGCACCGCGCGCCGCGCCTCCGAACCATCCGCGTAGCGCGCCACCACCGACAGGACGTAGCGGCCGGCCTCCAGCGACGCGAAGGAGTAGGCGCGGTGCGTCCCGTCGGCCTCCAGGCCTCCCAGGCTGTAGTCCGGCCCCTCCGTGGGAATCTCCGAGTTGCCCAGCGTGTAGACGACGCTCTGGGGCACACCGCCCGGCGGCATCACCGCGCGCACCACCAGGCCATCATTCACCAACTGCATGCCCTGGTAGAGCCCCCGGAGGCGCGGCACCAGCACGGGGCTCAGCGCGGCGGCCACTCCGCCCTGCTGCACCCACACGCTGCCGCTCTCGTCCGCGGCGAGGAACTGGAAGTCCCCGGCGCCGGCGTCCGTGGCCGCGCGCCAGACGTTCGCGTCCGCGTCGAACTGGAGCAGCGCGCCGTCCGTCTTCGCCCACAGGAAGCGGCCCGAGGCGATGAGCTGCCGCGGCTGCCGCGGCAGCTCCACGCGGCGCCAGCCGTCCTTGCCCCGGCGCAGCAGGGCCTGGCTGGTGAGCGCCCACAGCTCACCGGCGGTGCCCACCGCGGGCCCGATGCCCGCCAGCGCCTGCAGCGACTCGCCCTCCGCCAGGGGCGCGCTCGTCGTGTGCACCCGGTAGTTCGTGGTGCTGAGCGCCACCGCGACGCTCAGCCCGCCTTCATGCAGGAACCACACGCCGGGCAGGTTCTCCGGTGAGGGCGCCGCCGCCAGCGAGGTGATGGCCTTCACCGACGCGCCGTCCACCTTCAGCTCCGCCAGCGTGCCCTCCTGCAGGCGGAACAGGCCGCGCGTGTGCGCCAGCCACACCGCGCCGTCCGCGGACTGCGCGGTGGCGATGACGCCCTGCCCCAGCGCGTCCCGCCAGGGCGGCGCGATGAGCCACCCCGACTCCGCCATGAAGAGCCCGTTCTGCGTCTCCACCAGGGCGCTGTGGGGCCCCAGCCGGAAGACGCCGAGGGTGCCGCCCGCCGCCACCTCATTGCCCGGGTGCGGCTCCAGCGCCCCATACGTGCCGTCCAGCCGCAGCCGGACGAGCTCGCGCGAGGCGGTGGCGAAGACCCCCCCGCCCGCCTGGTCCGCGAAGCCAGGGACGGGCGCCAGGGCCGTGATGGCTGGGACCTGGACCGGCTGGAAGGGCGCCGGCTCGGGCTTGTCGAGCGGAAGCGAACGGTCCTCCCCGCATGCCCCGAGGACCGCGAGCGAGAGCAGCGAGAGGACGGCGGAGGCGGAGGCCCGCGGATGGATGCGCATGCGAAGTGGACGGCTCAGGCGAGGATGGGGCGCAGCGGTTCGACGCGAGTGATGCTGTAGTCCAGCCCCGCGGACGCCAGCACCGTGGCGATGACGTGCTCGGGGAGGATGTTCTCGCCGTTCGGGTCCGACGCGCCGTTGCGCAAATCGAAGGTGCCCGGCGCCATGCCAATGTCCCCGCTGCGGCCGAACACGAAGTTGTGCTTGATGCCGGCTCCCATCAGCAGCGCGGAGTTGCTCAGGTGGTGGTCACGGCCACCTGCGCTGTTGATGAGCGGCGTGCGGGAGAACTCGGAGAACACCATGATGGTGGTGTGGTCCATGAAGGTGCCACCCGCGGGATGGTCGCTCTCACGCAGGTCCTTCACCAGCATGGCCAGGGCGTCGAAGCCGCGCCGCTGGTTGTTGGCGTGCGTGAGCTGGCTGCCGAAGTGGGTGTCCAGGCCGCCCGTGAGGTTGATGGTGACGCACTGGGCAATGCCCTTCTTCAGCGCGGTGGCCACCGTGGCGGCGCGGCCGCGCTCGCCATTCACGTCGTTGATGTTGCTCAACTGGTAGCGCCCGCGGATGGCCGCCATCTCCGGGCCATGCGGCTGATTGGCCGCGGCGAGGAAGTCGAACGACTTGTCCAGGCCCTGGGACTGGATGAGCCGCATCTGCTCCTGGCTGTTGGCATAGGTGGTGCCCACCCCACGCGCGCCATAGGCCGCCTGCTCGCAGTTGACGGGCTGGCCGCGGAAGTCGAGCAGCTGCTGCTCGATTTCGCTGTCCAGCGTGTCCGTGCTGCCCTTCAGCGTCAGGAGCAGGTCGTCCCGGCGGCTGACGCGCAGCGCGTTGGCATAGCCGCCGTACCGGTCGTTGTACGACTCCACGTTGTAGGAGATGGAGGCGATGGGCACGCGCGGCTTCATCTGCCCCACGATTTCAGTCGCCGTGGAGGAGCCACGCGCCGCGCTGCCGATGGGCATCTTCCCGGTGAGGAAGTAGCGGTAGCCCACCTCGTGGCCCAGCGTGTTCATGTTGATGCCGCGCACCACGGTCATCAAGTCGTAGTGCCTGGCCAGCTCGTTGCCCACCGCGGGCCCGAAGTCGATGTTCGACCGGCCCACGCCCGGCAGCTCGGCGGGGATGAGCGGCCGGGACTCGAAGCGGGAGTCGTTGATCTGGTCATAGCCCGGGAGGATTTTCGTCTCCGAGGCCCGGTCCGCGGTGAACTCGGTCGGGTCCCGCGGGTCGAAGGCCAGCAGCTGGTCCCAGCCCCCGTTGAAGTAGACGAAGACGAAGCAGCGGTCCGCTGGCGCCAGCTCCGCCGCCTGGGCGAAGGCGCGGAAGGGCAGCCCCCCCAGCAAGGTGGAGCCCATGAAGCCGGCGGTGGCCTTGAGGAAGGTGCGGCGCCCGTGGGCGCAGCCCTGGGCGCAATTCTCGTCGTGGCGGTTCTTCTTCATCGCAGTCACTCCGAGCGTCAGTAGGTGATGAAGCGCGGGTCCGTCAGCATGGCGATACACACCACGGCCAACGTCTCATGGCGCTTGGAAGAGGCCAGGGTCTGCACCCGGGCCGCGGCCTGGGTGAAGAAGGACGTCCACTTCGTGAGCTCTTCGCCCGCCAGCGGCGCGCCCCAGAAGCGGGTGGACATGTAGACGAGCTGCGCGCGCACCTCCGCGTCGGTCAGCTTCGTCAAATCATCCCACTTCTCAGGCAGCAGCCGCCCCATGGTGCGCGCCGACGCGTCCGTCATGCGCAGCTCCGCGGACGCCTGGTTCAGGCACACCTTGCGCGCGCCGTCCTCCAGGAACTTGGCGAACACCAGGTTGGGCTCGGTGTTCTCGCTCACCACCAGGGCGTAGTCCGCGCGCCCCATGGACGTGGCGCGCGAGTCCAGCTCGCTCCAGCGCTGCCCCACCGCTTCGATGATGGCGGCGTCCAGTTGGGCCACGGTGAGGCGGCGCGGCGCGCGGCCCACGCTGCCGTCCTGGGCCTCCGGGTCCGGCAGCGGCGTGAAGTCGCCGGGCTGATGCGGGTTGGGGATGGGCTCGATGATGCCGTCCGCGGACTGCGTGTCATCCTTCGTGCAACCGGTGGCCAGCGCGAGCAGCGCGGCGGTCAAGACGAGGCGGCGCATCAGTCAATCCTCCGGTAGGCGTCGGACGTCACCACGCGCTCGATGAGCGCCTTGAGGCGGTGGCCGTTGCGCGCGAAGTCCTGCGCGAAGGGCACCAGGTACATGCGCTGCTCCTCCGCCGTCATCGGGCGGCCGAGGAACTCCGTCCACACGCGCCGCACCGTGCAGCGCTCCAAATCCCCGGACTGGAGCATCTTCTGCACCAGCAGCGCGGGGCCGGCCTCGATGTTCTGCTCCTCGTCCGCCGTGCGGTACAGGTACGTCTTGAGCATGCCCAGGCTGCTGGCGCCGTCACCGTCGTACGCCTGCATGATGTACTGGCTGCACTCACCGCCGCAGTTGGTGTCGCCGTTGAGGGCGCAGTCGCGGCACTTCGGGTCGTAGCGAGGGAACTGGTCGGGCGCCAGGAACTGCGCGGAGCGCTCCGCGTAGCGGCCCCAGTGCGCGCCCGTGGGCTCGATGGTGGCGTGGCAGTAGTTGCAGCCGCAGCGCACCGCCAGGTTGTTCTCGCGGTTGCACGCGTCCTCCGGCGCGGGGGATGACGCCCCCGTCGGCGGCGCGAACGTCTTGCAGAGGAAGGCCTCGTAGAAGTGGTTCACCCGCGCGCGGTGCGTGGGGAAGCGGTAGAGGTAGGACGGCGTGGTGAGCACGCCCGCGTGCCCCTCGTCACGCGTGTACTCCGTCCACGCCTCCGTGTCGTTGAAGGCCACCGCCGGCACGGCGCCCGGCGCGGCCGGCGTCGTCACGTTGAAGACGCCCACGCCCTGCTGGCTCCGGAAGTACTCGGACAGGGTGCCGTTCACGAACGAGCGGCGCGTGGTGAGGATGTTGAAGTAGGGCTCGTCGCGCTGCACCACCGACTCGGCGATGCGCAGGGGCTCCTCGTTGAAGGCGGCCACGCGCAGGCCGTGCACGTCCTTGATGTCCTGCGCGGCGATGGCGGGCACCTCGCAGCGGCGCATGCCCACGCCGCAGCCGCAGCTGCGGTCGGAGGAGAAGCGGGCCGTCTCACAGGACGCCATGTTCCAGGGGTTGTGGGTGCGCTCCTGCGCGTTGATGGCGCACACCTTGACGCTCTCCGGCGTCTTGTCGGTGGCCCAGTAGGGCGCGGGCTTGTTCACGAAGCCCTCGCGCAGCACGCAGCCGCGCTGCACCCCGTAGTTGCCCTTGAGGCCGTTGCGCAGCTCCAAATCCAGCGTGCAGCGCTTCAGCTCGGTCAGCGCCGGCCTGGAGTCCGGGTTCGGGTGCTTGAACGCCTTGATCCTCGTGCCATCCATCTCCTCCACCGTCAGCGCCAGGGTCGTGGTCTTCCTCGGGTCCGGCGTGCAGATGAAGGCCCCGGCGCTGCTGCCCGAGCCGCGCTGATCACAGAAGAAGAGGTACTTGTGCTGCGGGTGGCTGGTGCTCAGCAGGTCCGAGCACTTCGCCGTACCATCCGGCGTGGTCGGCGCCAGCGGCGTACACGCGAAGTAGTTCGTGTCGTAGTCGTAGCTGACGGCCAGCGGCACGCCCTCGTCGTCGTGGCACTTCGCACGGGGCTGCGCGGTGAGCGGCGCCGCGTGCGCGTCCGGCTGCGCCGCCGTGAGGCACTCGTCCTGCGCGATGTCGGAGTCACACGTCGCGCCATTCGCGCCGCGCAGCGTCGTGGCGGGATTGCCGGCCACGCCATATGCGGTGGTGATGCCGTTACCCGTCATCCGCGAGTTCTGGTTGTTGTTGAGGCTCCCGGAGAGGTTCGAGCGCAGCAACGCGCGGTGATAATGGCGGATGCGCGCGTTGAACTCGTCCTTCGTCATCATCGCGCGGATGTCTTCCACGTCGATGGAGCCCTTGGCCTGGGCCGCCTGGTACTCCTCATAGGTGGGAGGACGGCCGAGCAGGTCCAGCGACAGCTGCCGGAGGTGCCGTTCCAGGGGCACCTTCGCGACGACTGGTGAACAGACAGCCTCCTCTTGAGCGGAGGCTGGCAGGGCCAGCAGCAAGGCGGCACCAGCCAGGCAGGCAAGGTAACGCACACGGAGCACGGGGACCTCCGGAAGGGGGGGTCGGGGGGGACCATTCTCAGTATGCAGGAATTACCGTTTCAAGATCCAGCAACGCCTTATGAAACACTTCATCCCACATGCAGTCCCCAATGGTGTCAGCCAGTTAGCAAGGGTTGCAACGAAGCCCGCCGCGCGAGACATAGGGCCCCATGTCGAACGCCGCCCAAGCCGCGCTGCCGCCCCGTGTGAGTGACCGGGCCTTCTTCATCTTCACCGCCGTGGTGTCCGCGCTGGCGTTGGCGTTCATCGGCTGGATTCTGCTGGTGCGCGGCGGCGGCCCGGTGGACGGGGTGAACCTGCGCTTCCTCCCGGCGGTGAACGCGGGCCTCAACGCCACGGCCGCGGCGCTGCTCATCGGCGGGTGGGTGGCGATCAAACGGGACGCGCGGCAGGTCCACCAGTACCTGATGGTGTCGGCCTTCACCGCGTCCGCGCTCTTCCTGGTCTGCTACCTGTCCTACCACTTCGTGCATGGCGACACGCGTTATGTGGGGGACTGGCGCGGGCTGTATCTGTGCATCCTGGCCAGCCACGTGCTGCTGTCCATGCCCGTGGTGCCCATGGCGCTGGTGGCCTTCTACTTCACGTGGCGCAAGGACTTCACCCGGCACCGCAAGGTGACGCGGTGGCTGGCGCCCATCTGGGTCTACGTGTCGGTGACGGGCGTCGTCGTGTACTTCATGCTGCGTGGCAGCGCGCCCGCCGTCCTGTAACGCGCTGAATCAGGGCGTCGACGAAGCCGTCTGGACGCTCGCCAGCCGCGCCGCGCCGCGCGGAAGCGTCACGATGAAGGTGGCGCCGCGGCCCTCCTGGCTCTCCACATGGATGGTGCCGCCGTGCATCTGCACCATGCGGCGCGCGCTGGCCAGCCCCACCCCGCTGCCCGTGACGCCCGGCGCCACGTTGCGACCGCGCCGGAAGCGCTCGAAGACGAAGGGCAGGTCCTCGGCGGGAATGCCCATGCCCTCGTCCGTCACCTGAAGCAGCACGCGCTCCTCCAAGCCGTCCGCCTCCACCGACAGCGTCACCGCGACGGTGGTGTCCGCGGCGCTGTACTTCACCGCGTTGCCCAGCAGGTTCTCCAGCACGCGCTCCAAGGCGCGCGGGTCCCATTGGCCGGTGAAGTCCGTGCCCTTCGCATGCAGCACGAAGTGGTTCCGGCCGGAGGCCTCCATGGCATGCACCTTGGAACGCACCAGCGCCAGCAGGTCCATGGGCGCCCGGTCCAAGGGCTGCTCGTCAGTGCGCGTGGCGCCCAGGAAGTCGTCGATGAGCTCACCCATGCGCTGCGTGGCGCGGATGATGTGCTCCAACCGTGACGCCTGCGCGGCCCCCAGCTCGCTCTTCAAAAGCTGGCGCTGCAGCAACTGGGCGTTGAGGGCCACGATTTGCAGCGGCCCCTTGAGGTCATGCGTGGCCAGGGCGGCCAGCTCGTCGCGCACGGCCAGCGCCTCGCACGCGGCCCGCTCCGCGCGCGCGGCCTGCGCCCTGCGCTCCTCCAGCTCGCGCACCATGCGCACCGTGTCCACCGCGGCCCGAAGACTGCGGCGCAGCCGCTCCGCGCTGTACGCATCCTTGACCAGGTAGTCCTGCGCCCCCGCCTTTATCGCCTCCACCGCGACACGCTCGTTGCCACTGCCGGTGAGCATCACCATCGCGGGCAGCGGGCCGCCGCCACGGACGTGCAGCTCGCGCAGCAGGTCCAGCCCCGTCATGCCGGGGAGGTGGAAGTCCAGGAGCGCCACGTCCAGCAGCGGCTCGGCGGCGATGCGCTCCAGGGCGTCTTCCGCCGACGACACGGCCTCCAGCACCCAGGTCTGCTCGTCGTCGCGCTCCAGGGCACGCCGCACGGCGAAGCAGTCCGCGGGGTTGTCGTCCACCAGCAGGGCGCGCAAGACGGGGGTCATGTCGCCGCCGCCCCGAGCCGCGCCCCCGCCGGCTCCGGCATGTGCGGGAGCCGCGCGGGCCTGGACGCACGCTCGTCCGCATCGCTGTCTTCCACCAGGAGGAGTGAGCGGAGCGCTGTCATGCCGGACCTCTTCCTAACGTGAAGTAGAAGGTGGCGCCTTGTCCCGGCGAGGAGTCGACCCAGAGCTCGCCGCCGTGCAACCTCACCAGCCGCCGCGCGATGGCCAGCCCCGCGCCCGTGCCTCCGCCGTACGCCTGCACGGAGTGCAGCCGGCGGAACATGTCGAAGATGGCCTCGTGGAACCGTGAGGCGATACCGATGCCCGGGTCTTTCACAAAGAAAACGTAGGGCGCGTCATGCTGTGCCGCCGCTGGCGGACGCGCCTCGCCGGGCCCGTGGTAGCCCAGCTCCACCCAGTGTGGAGGCGCGGCCTGGTACTTGGCGGCGTTGGCCAGCAGGTTCTCCCAGACCTGGCGGATGCGGACGGCATCACAGGCGACGCGGGGCAGGCGGCGAGGCAGGCGCACCTCGGCCTTCCTTTCCTGGAGCCGGGGGGCCACCACGGCCACGGCCTCCTCCACCAGCGCATGCATGTCCACGTCGCGCCAGGCCAGCTCGATTCGGCCCAGCCGGCTGTACTCGAAGAGGTCTTCCAACAGCGACTGCGCCCGGCGGGCGAGCCACACCACGGACTGGAGCTGGTCGCGGCCCTCTCCCGTGAGCGACGCGCCGTGGTCCTCCAGGAAGAAGGACGTGTACTGCTGGATGCCGCGCAGCGGCTCGCGCAGGTCGTGCCCCACCGTGCCGCTGAAGGACTCCAGCTCCTCGTTGGAGCGAGCCAGCGCGCGCGACAGCCGGGCCAGCTCCGCGGCATGGCGCAGCACCACGCCCACCAGGGCGCCCCGGAAGGACTCCGCTGCGTCCACATCCGCCTGCGTCCAGGGTGTGCTGGCGCCTCGCACCTCCTCGCGCCACGCATCGAATGAGGCCCGGGGATGCAGGCGCGTTCGACCGGGCTCGGGCTGGACGGGTTTGTGCGGGTTGCCAGCCCAGGTGACGGTGCGCGCCACCTCCGGCCGGAACCAGAGGACGAAGCGAGGCGCTTGAGGGTCCAGGCGGACGGCCAGCACACCCGCCGCCACGTCCGCGCGTCCGGCCAGGGGTGGGTGCCAGGTGCCCAGCCGCTCGGTATGCAGGGTCCCGCTCGCGGCGGGCAGGCCCGCCAGCCGCGTGGCCAGCGCCTGGACTTCCTCCGGGGTGGGCGTCTGGCCCACGAGCAACGGCGCCTCGACCTGCTCCGGGTCAAGCCGCTCGCCCAGCAGGAGCGCCGCGCCGGTGGCGCCGGTGAGCGCCATCAACTGCGCCCCGCGGGCTTCGAGCGCGACGGGCAGCGACGCGCCATCCCCCAAGCCCTCGACGAGCTGGCCCAGGAGCGCCGCACGATGCGCGCGCGAGGCCGCGTCCGCGCCGCGCTCCTCCGTGGCGAGCTGAAGCGCCAGCAGCCGCGACAGCACCTCACAGGCCTGCCTCCGCGCGGCGGAGACGTGACGCGGTGACGAATGGTGGCAGGCCATGAGGCCCCACAGCTCGCCGTCCTTCAGCAGCGACACTGAGAAGGAAGCGCCCACCCCCATGTTGCGCAGGTATTCGAGGTGGACCTCGGACACGCTGCGAAGCGCGGCGCCGGACAGGTCCAGCGGCTGGCCCGTGTCCGGCAACGTCGGCGGCACCAGGCCCACGGGCTTCGCCTGGACGTCCGCGATGAGGCGCAGCGGATTGCGGCGGTAGAGCGCCCGGGCCTGCACGGGGATGTCACTGGCCGGGAAGTGCATCCCCATGAAGCTGTCCATGCTCGCGGCCCGGCTCTCCGCCACCACCTCGCCGTGCCAGTCCGCATGGAAGCGGTACACCATGACGCGGTCGAAGCCGCTGAGCGACCGCACGCCGTCCGCCGCGGCCTGGAGCAGCGAGGACGTCCCCCGCCCCTGCCCCAGCGGCGACACCAGCGCGTGGATGGCGGACAGCGCGGCCTCGTCGGCGAGGGCGCCCTCCGCCGTGAGGGGCTCCAGCTCCAGCACCGACAAGCCGCCGCTGACATGCAGCAGCGCGGAGCAGGCACGCCCTCCGGCCTCCACCACCACGGGCCCGGCGACAGAGCCCGCCCGCACGCGCCGCAACGTCTCCGCGTCCAGGACGCTGGTGATGGGCTGCCCTCGCAGCGCGGAGGGCGCCGCGCCCAGCAGGGCCTCCGTGTTGGCGCTCACCACCTCGATTCGGGATGACGCCGCAGGGAAGGCCACCAGCACGCCGTGAGGCTGGATGCCTCCCAGCAGGTGGATGGGCTCCCGGTCGCACTGGCCCAGGTCAAGGTCAGGCGGAGACGGAGGCATGTGCCTGTTCCCGCCGCAGCCAGGCAGCGAAGGCGTCAAACGTGTCCTGAGCGCCCTTCACCACGCGGGCGTCGAAGGCGTCTCCCGCGGCGGAGACGGAGGCCTGGTTGACGGCGTCACCGAAGGCACGCCACCGGGGCCCGACGTCGTCTCCGTACGCGCGGAAGAAGGAGAAGTCGCCCAGGGACGGCACGCCGTCGAAGTGGCGGCGCAGGTGCCGGAGGATGAGCTGGCCGCCCAGCGTGGAGCCCTCCAGGACGTAGAGACAGCCCAGGGCTTCGGGCACGCCTGTCAGTGAGGGCAACTCCCCGCAGCGAGGCAGCCGTTCGAGCGAGGCGTCGTCATGGCCGAGCGCGCGGAGGTCCTCCTTCAACAGGGGCACCTTCCAGCGCGCGTGGATGGACAGGCCGGCAATCGCCTCCAGCCCCAGCCCGGCGAGCCGGGCCTCCAGCGGAACGTAGAAGCCGTGAAGCGCTTCCAGGTGGCGGCGGTACGCCGAGGGCGTCAGGTCCGCGTCCATCAACCGCACCTGCGCCTCGGTGCGCTCGTGGTGCGGGCGCGTCTCACTCTTCAGTCGCTGCATCAAGGACAAGGTGCCTGCACGATGCCGCCGTCGCTGCCCCATGGGAACCGGGAGTGGTGGACAAGTGTCCACCGCCCTACCCCTCGGGCGTCCTGGACACGGGCGCCCGAGCGGCCTCCAGACGTCACGGCCAGTGTCCAGGAATGGCGTGGACATCCACGGGTTCATCTCCAGGAATGCTCGTGAAGGTATTTGAAGTCGAGGAAGATACGGCCGCTGGTTACACGGGCAGCATTGACGCCATTCACCGCTGGGGGCTACCGGGCGTACAGCCCTGCCCGACATGCCGCGCGGGAGGCGGCTCCCCCGCCCTCGCCTATCCCTGCGTCGACCTTTTCAGCCTGCCTGACCTGCGGTAACGAGCCGTTCGACCTGCCCCAGCCCATCATCCTCCCTGCCCGCGGACGCGGACCTCTTCCGCATGGAAGACGCATGGACAGTCATCCTCGCCACGAAACGCTTCGTCGACGCGGCGGCGCGACTGAAGTCGGACGGAGTGGTGTTCCGGGAGCGGGAGTGCCGCTGATGGGCCCAACCCTCAGCCGCAGAAGCCGTTGGCCAGACACGTCCGTCCCACCCCACACGTCAGGCCGGAGGTGCGGCAGTTGGGCTGACAGGCCCCCGAACCCGTGCCGTCGCGGTAGCAGACGTACCCGGAGCGGCAATCCCCCTGCCCCGTCCCCACCTGCAGCGTGCAGGTCGCCAGACAGGCCTTGAGGCCCGAGGTGGAGTCCACGATGTAGCACCGCGAGCCCGCTGGACACGCGGAGCGGGTGCAATCCAGGGAGCAGTACCCGCCCGGATAGTCCGTCACGCACACGCCCCCGGGACAGTCCACGTTGGAGCCGCACGCACTGCCCACCACCAGCGCCGGGTCATCATCGATGGGCGCAAGGGGAAGCAGGTCGAAGCTCACATTCTCGATGCGGTCGCCCGCCTCCACCTCCAGCGGCTCGAAGGAGTCCACGTTGCGCCAGTAGCCGGTGCGCTCACCGTCCTCGAAGAAGTTGCCATCCTGGTCGTCGTCGATGGTGGCCAGCGCGTAGTACGTCCGCGGCGTCAGGGAGATGCTGTACGCGTAGCCCCCCGACGCGCGCGCGACGGCGATGGCGTCCTCCGAGGCCTGCCACTTCCCTCGCGCGTCCTGCCACACGAACGCGATGAGGGCGTCCAGGTCGTTGGCAGCCCCCGCGACGCCAATCTTCACCGCCACCGTCGCAGAGCCCGCCGCCCCCGAGCCCACCAGGCTCAGCGTCACCACGGTGTCCGCGCCCGCCAGCCCGGAGGCATCCACCGCCACGCTCAGCGAGGCCGAGCCGAAGGCGGGCACCCGCACCGAGTCCCCCTGCGGGAACGTCACCGCCGAGGCATTGGGCCCGCTGACGCTGGCCGACACCGTCAAATCGCCGCCCCGGTTTCCTCCCACGTTGTTGAGGGTGAGCTGCTGCGTACCGCTGCCCCGGAAGAACAGCGTGGACGTCGTCACGTTGAGCTGGGGGTCCAGCGTGCCGGGGTCCACGTTGGCGATGCGGGCCAGCGCCGCGCGCGCATTGACGAGCCCCGCGCCGCAGCCCTCCGGGCACTGCGAGTTGGTGAGCGGCGTGGCGGTGGCCTTCAGCGTGCTCTCCGCCACCGCGGCCGTCAGGTCCGGCCGCGCCGCCGCCATCAACGCCACCACGCCCGCGACGTGAGGCGCCGCCATGCTGGTGCCCTGCGAGAAGATGTAGGCCGGCTGCCCGTTCTCATCCAACACCGTGGACAGCACGCCGTCCGGATAGCCGTCGCCGTTCAGGTCCTCGCGCATCTCCCCACCGGACGCCACCACGTCCACGTCCACGCCGAAGTTGGAGAAGCTGCTGCGCTGCCCCGCCAGGCTGGTGGAGCCCACGCAGATGACGTTCTGCTGGTTGCACGGCGTGCTGTTGCGCGCATCCACGTCCTCGTTGCCCGCGGCGACGACGATGATGGCCCCGCGCCCCAAGGCCGCGTCGATGGCGTCCTGGTACAGCGCCTGCGGCGGCGCGCTGCCACCCAGGCTCATGTTCACCACCTTCGCGGGGTTGGGATTGGGCGGCACGCCCGGCACGCTGCCGCCCGTGGCCCAGGTGATGGCCGCCGCGATGTCGAAGCTGGTGCCGCCCTTCTTCCCCAGCACCCGCACCGGAAGCAGCTTCGCGTTCCAGGCCACGCCCGCGACGCCCACCTCGTTGTTCGTGTCCGCGCCGATGGTGCCCGCCACATGCGAGCCGTGCCACGAAGAACCACCGTTGGGCGTGTCCCCGCCTTCGTCCCGCGGGTTGCTGTCCCGGCCGTCGCCGTCACCCGCGTTCTCCGGGTCCGAAATCATGTCGTAACCCGGCAACACGTTCGTCAGGTCCGGGTGCGCGACGATGCCGCTGTCCAGGACGGCCACCACCACGTTGGACGCGTCCGGCACCTGGTCCCATGCGGCCGGCAGGTTGAGCGTGGGGTAGTGCCACTGAAGGCTGTAGCCCCGGTCATTGGGCGCCGCCGACGCCCGCATCCGCGCGTTTCGCACCGCGTACGTCACGCCCGGCACCCGGGCGAGCTGCGCCGCCCACTCCTGCGTCTTCGCGGCCGTCACCGCCTTGCCATCCAGCGGCTCGTAGCCCACCAGGTGCACGTATTCACTGGCGTAGCCCTTGTGCACCGCGCGGAAGCCCGAGCGCCGCACCGCCGCCAGCACGCGCTCCGTCGACAGGCCCGCTTCCTCGAAGCGGAGGATGACGTCCCCGGGAATCGTGGGGTCCTCGCGCGAGGCCCGCTCGAGCGGCGCGGCGCCCGGCTGCGACGGGACAATGGGGAGCCCCGGCACGGCCTTCGGCGCCACCCGCGGCTCGCGCGCGCGCCCCGCGTGCATTTCCCGCAGCGTCCCCTTCAGCGTCTCCAGCGCACCCGCGCGAAACGGCGAGCGCACCGTCTGGGAGGCACTGTCGCCAGCGGACCGTTCGCTGCCCCGGAAGGGCGTCAGCGCCCCCTGGATGCGCCCGGTCTGGGATGGCGGCTCCCCCGGGTCTTCATCGTCTCCAGAGCAGGAGGTGGCGGAGAGCAGCAACAGTCCCAGCAGCAGCAGGCGACGCATTCAGGCGACCCCTCGGAAGAACACGAAAGAGGCGACAGCCTAACATCCACTGCCCGACGGGGCCGCGCCGCTCAGCTCGCCATGGCCTCGCTGCTGTCTTCCGTGTCCTCGCCAACGTTGCCGTCGGCCGCATCGTCCAGTGCGCCGACATCTCGCGGCACGCCGTCCACGTACGTCACCACGTTGCCCGGCATCGCCGGCACTCGCGGCCCGGGCGTCACCACGCCCGTGAGGTTGAGCGGGTCCACCCCGGACAACTGCACCCGCACACCGGACGGTGGCTGACGGCGCACCGAGCGCGCCATGTCCACCGCCTCCGGCAGCGCGAACTGCTCGCCCACGAAGCCCGACACGAAGCGGCCGCCGCGCACCTCGCCGCGCGCCTCCATGCGGCGGTACACGAAGAGCAGCTCGCGCCACGTGGGCGCCAGCGCCTCGCGCATCACCAGGTCGCGCCAGACGATGCCGTAGCGCTGGAGGAAGAGGCGCGCCAGCGAGTCCAGCACCTCGTCCTGCGACTTCGGCTCCGCGGGCGCCAGCAGGCTCCAGCGGCCCGGGCCACCGCGCTGGAGCAGCTTCTGCCGCTTGCGGTGCGCCGGACTCTGGAGCACGCGCAGGTTCTGCACCGCGTCCGCCGTCACCAGCCCGCGCGCCACCAGCTCCCACAGCGCGTCCTCGATTTCGGCGGGCAGCCTGCGCGCGCGCGACACCAGGTCCTGGAAGAAGCAGGCCCCGCGCCGCTCCAGCACCGCGACCACGTCCCTGGCGGGCGCGCTCAAGTCCGGCGGCGTCCACACGTCCCCATCCGCCAGCACCGCGTGAGGCCGCGCGGCGGTGAGCATCCACTCCAGGTCCTCGCGCAAGGTGAAGGTCAACGACGCGTTGCGCGTGGGCGACGCCCGCGAGCGCGGGGGCGCGGGCTCCGGCGGCATTACCGGCGCGCCCCGGCGTGGCCCTGGCGTGGGCTTCGCTTCCTTCGTCGTCAGCCGCCCCCAGGCCACCTCACCCGCGTAGCAGGCCCGCTCCAGCAGGTCCGGCGTGTAGCCGCGCATGCGCGCGGGCAGCAAGAAGCGCTCCCACGCGGACGCTGGCGCCTCATAGCCCTGCAGCAGCCGCACCGCCTTGAGCAGCCCCGTGGAGCCGCGCAGCGCGTCCAGCTCCTCCAGGTGGTGCCAGCGGAAGAGGAAGCGCATGAAGTCCTGCGCGCTCAGCGGCTCGATTTCCTTGCGCAGCCGTCCCACCGTCAGCCGGTGGATGCGCTGGAGCAGGCGCCGGTCGCACCACTCCAGCGGCGCGCTGGCCCCATCCGTCAGCGGGACTTCCAGCGGGCGGAAGCGGCCGCGCAGCACGTTGCCCTGGGCCTCCAACTGATGCATGGCCGCGTTGACGGAGTCCTCGTCCAGCACGACGAGCCGGGCCAGCTCCGCCACCGTCGTGGGCCCCAGCATCTCCATGCGTCCGCGCACCACCTGGAGCACGGCGGCGTCCCGCTCCACGGGCCGGTCATGCGCCAGCACCGGCAGCGGCGGCTGCATGGGCGCGTCCGGGAAGAGCACCCGCAGCGCGCTGCCCCGCTCCGCCGACACCAGGAAGCGGCCCGCGGGCAGGTCCATCCACGCCACCCGGCCCTGCTCGAACAGAGGCGTCGCCATGCCGCGCGGCACCTCCTCGGCGGGCAGCAGAATCAACTGCAACAGCGCGTCGTGCAGCTCGTCCTCGTCGCGCATGGGCGGGGCGGCGTCCGCCACCACCGTGGCAATCGCCGTCGCGTCCAGCGCGCCGAAGGCCGTCACGTCCTCGGCGGGCATGGCGCGGCGCAGGGCCACGTTGCGCACGCGGCGCTCCTCGGCGGGCGCGTCATCCAGGAAGGTGTAGGGCTGGCTGTGAATCATCGCGTGCGCGAAGAGGCTGGGCTCCGGCACGTCGCGCGCCAGCAGGCGGATGCGGCCATCCCGCATGCCGCGCAGCACCTCGCGCAGGCCGTCCACGTCCATGGCCTCGCGCAGGCAGTCATCCATGGTCTGCTTCACCAGCGGATGGTCCGGCAGCTCCAGGTCGCCGCCGCCGTGGTTGTCCTGGCAGCCCACCTGCTCCGGGAACACCGACGCCAGCAGGTCCTCACTGCGGGCGCGCTGGAGGTTGGGCGCCACGCGCTTGCCCCCCATCATCCGGTGCAGCGCGAGCGACCGCGTGGCCACCCACCGGAAGCGGGTGCCGAAAATCGGCGCCTGGAGCACCGCCTGCACCAGCACCTCCTCCACATGGTCCGGGTGGAGGAAGTCGAAAATCTCCGCCAGCGGGAAGGAGTGCTGCTCGCCCAGCGACAGGAGGATGCCGTCCTCCGTCGCCGCCGCCTGGAGCTCGAAGTCGAACGAGCGGCAGAAGCGCTTGCGCAGCGCCAGGCCCCACGCGCGGTTGATGCGGCTGCCGAAGGGCGCGTGGATGATGAGCTGCATGCCGCCCGCCTCGTCGAAGAAGCGCTCGGCCACCACCGTGGTGTGGCTGGGCACCGCGTCGAGCATCTTCTGCCCCGTACGCAGGTAGCCCATCAGCGCGTCCACCGCGGGCGGCGGCATGCGCAGCTCCTTCTGGAGGAACGCCGGCGCGTCCTCGCGGGACGTGAGCGCCTCGCGCAGGCGGCCCACCTGGAGCGACAGCTCGTCCGTGCGGCCCGGCGCCTCGCCGCGCCAGAAGGGCACGTTGGGCGGCGCGCCGCGCGCGTCCTCCACCTGCACCGTGCTGCCCGACACGCGCTGGATGCGCCACGCGGTGCTGCCCAGGAGGAAGATGTCCCCGGGCGACGACTCCACCGCGAAGTCCTCGTCCAGCGTGCCCACCACCTTGCCCTCCGGCTCCGCGGTGACGTTGAAGGTGAAGGTGTCCGGGATGGCGCCGCCATTGGTGAGCGCGGTGATGCGCACGCCGCGCCGACCCTTGAGGCGCTGGTTCACCCTGTCTCTGTGGAGGTGGATGCCCGCGCGGCCCCGGCGCGCCGCCACGCCTTCGGACAGCAACTCCAGCACGCCCTGGTACTCCTCCCAGGTGAGGTTCCGGTACGGATACGCGCGCTGGAAGAGGCTGAAGAGCGCGCGTTCGTCCCACTCCTCACAGGCACACGCGGCGACAATCTGCTGCGCCAGCACGTCCAGCGGCTTCTCCGGAATCCGCACCGCGTCCAAATCACCTTCGCGCACGGCGTTGAGGAGCGCGGTGCACTCCATCAGCTCGTCGCGCGTCATCGCGAAGAGGATGCCCTTGGAGATGGCCGCCTTGTGGTGGCCCGCGCGGCCCACGCGCTGGAGCAGCACGGAGATGGCGCGCGTGCTGCCCAGCTGCACCACCAGGTCCACGTTGCCCACGTCGATGCCCAGCTCCAGCGACGCGGTGGCCACCATGGCCCGCAGCTGCCCGGACTTCAGCTTCTCCTCCGCGGCCAGCCGGATTTCGCGCGACATGCTGCCGTGGTGCGCCGCCACGGTGCCCTCGCCCAGGCGCTCACCCAGGTCGTGCGCCACGCGCTCCGCCATCTTCCGCGTGTTGACGAAGACGAGCGTCGTGCGGTGCTCCCCCGTCAGCGCCACCAGCCTGTCATAGACCTGCCCCCACATCTCGTGGCTGGCCAGCGACGACAGCTCCGCGTCCGGAATCTCCAGCGTCAAATCCCACGGGCGCAGGTGGCCCACCTCCACCCGCTTGCAGTCCCGGTGGGCGGCGCCGGTGAGGAACCCGGCGATGGCGTCCAGCGGCTTCTGCGTCGCCGACAGGCCGATGAGCTGGGGCCGCACATCCGTGAGCGCCTTGAGCCGCTCCAGCGACAGGGCGAAGTGGCTGCCCCGCTTGTCGCGCGCCAGGGCGTGGATTTCGTCCACGATGACGGTGCGCACCGCGCGCAGCGTGGCGCGGGCCTTCTCCGCCGTGAGGTAGAGATAGAAGGACTCTGGCGTGGTGATGAGGATGTGCGGCGGACGGCGCACCATCTGCGCGCGCTCGGACGCCGGCGTGTCTCCGCTGCGCACCTGGACGCGCAGCTCCTGGGGCTGGAAGCCCTCCGCGCGGGCCCGGGCGAGCAGCTCCTCCAGCGGCTGGAGCAGGTTCTTCTGCACGTCGTTGCCCAGCGCCTTGAGCGGCGACACGTAGAGCACCTGCGTGCAGTCCGGCAGCGTGCCCTCCAGCGCCAGCCGGAACAGCGAATCCAGCGCGGCGAGGAACGCCGTCAGCGTCTTGCCGCTGCCCGTGGGCGCGGCGATGAGCACGTCCTGGCCTGCCTGGATGAGCGGCCAGCCCTCCACCTGGGGACGGCTGGGCTCGCCCAGCTGCTCGGCGAACCAGCGGCGAACCACCGGATGGAAGGACGCCAGCGCCGGGTGCGCCGCGCACTCCGTGGCGAAGTCGAGGCTGATTTGCGGGGCCATGGCTACCTCCAGGGCCAGCCTGAACACAGGTACAGCCCGACGTCAACGCGACCAGACTTCGTGAGTAGGCCCCCACTGCGGGTGTGCCATGCACCCGGCGGACGCCCGTCGGGGCGCTGCCCTTGCGTGCGGGCATGACGCTGACGCGTCACGGGCGCTGCGTGACGCGTCATCCACCAGGCCACCAGCGGCCCTCCGGGGCGCGAGGCCCACGCGGGCGGGGCCGCCGCGCAGCGGCGCCAGGAGGAATGTGCCTTGCACATCGCACCTCGGAACATGAGGAGCGAAAACATGAGCCCAACCCACGAGATTCTCCGGGCCCCCATCGAAACCAGGCGCCCTGACCCCTGTCGCGACGGGACGCGCGTCGCCGCGCGAATGGACGCGCCATGAGCGAATCTTCCTGCGACGTCGCCATCATCGGAGGCGGTCCAGCGGGCGCGGCCATGGCCGTGGCCTTGCGAGACCTGGCGCCCTTCCTGTCCGTCGTGCTGCTCGAGCGCACCGGCTACGAGACACACCGCTCGGGAGAGACCTTGTCACCCGACATCCGCATCCCCCTGTCCCGGCTCGGTGTCTGGAGCAGCTTCCTGCGGGATGGGCACCTGGCCTCGAGAGGGACGTCCTCGTGCTGGAGCCGCGCGGAGCCCAGCGTCCAGGACACGCGGATGTCGCCCTGGGGCTCCGCCTGGCACCTGGACCGGGCCCGCTTCGACGAACGGCTCAGCCTGGAGGCGGCCCGGCAAGGCGTCCGCGTCCTTCGCCTGACGACCCTGCTGGACGTCGAGTCCATCGCGAAGGAGGGCTATCGGCTGCACCTCTCCCAACGCAAGACAGGCGCGCTCACGCTGCGAGCGCGCTTCGTCGTGGACGCGACCGGATGGAAGGCCACCTTCGCCATGTCCCAGGGCGCGCGGCGCCGCATTCGCGACCGCTGCTTCACCGTTCATGGCGCGTTCCAGCTCCGGCCAGGAGAGCCGTTTCCCACCGATGCCCTGGTGGAAGCGTGTCCGGAAGGCTGGTGGCACTCCGCGCGGCTGCCCGCGGACTGTGTCGCCGTCACCCTGATGGGTGATGGAGACTCCTTGCACGGACTGCGGTGGGCGACACCGGAACCGTGGGTGGCCTTGCTCGAACAGGCCCCCGTCACCCAGGCCAGACTGGCCGTCTGCGACTTCGCCGGAGAGCCCCTCGTCGCCGCGCCCGTGCTCGTCGGCGAGCTCGACCGGATGCACGGTGAGCGCTGGCTCGCGGTAGGCGACGCGGCCTGCACCCATGACCCCTTGTCCGCCCAGGGCATCGCCAGCGCGCTGGACTCCGCGCTCCTCGCCGCCCAGTCCCTGGAGCGCGCCCTGCGCGGCGACGAGGATGCGCTCCGCGCCTACGAGGAAACGCTCCATCTGCGCTTCGAGGAGCATCTGCGGCGGCGAAGCCACACCTACCGCGAGGAGCAGCGGTGGCCCGGCGCGCCCTTCTGGAAGAACCGGCACGAAGCCTTCCCCGCCATGACGCCCGTCGCGGGGCAGCGCCCCGCCCCGGCGTTCACCGGGCTCGCGCCATGAGGCACCGCGCGCTCAGAAAATCCAGAGGCGCTCTTTCGGGAACGCGAGCGTGTACGCACCGGGCGCCAGTGACTCGCGCGTGCTGGCGCGCAGCGCCTGCCCTTCGAACTGGAACTGGTGCTCCCAGCGCCCGCCCACGTAGAGGGAGCTCGCCAGCGCGGCGGGGAGCCGGTTCTCGCCGGGCCCGGAGGCCAACTGGAGCGCCTCCACGCGGATGACGCCCGTGGCCGCGTCGTCACCAGGGCCGGCTCCTCGCTGCTGCCCCCACAGCGACCGGCCGCCCACCTGAAGCCGCGCCTCGCCGCCGCGCCGCTCCACCACGCGGCCTGACAGCGTGTTGTTCACGCCCATGAAGTCGGCGGCGAAGAGGCTCCGGGGCTCCGTGTAGAGCTGCTCGGGCGTCCCGTCCTGCACCACCCGCCCACCGTCCAGGAGCATGATGCGGTCGGCGATGGCCATGGCCTCCACCTGGTCATGGGTGACGAAGAGCGCGGTGAGCCCCAGCCGCTTGATGAGCGCGCGAATCCACACGCGCGCCTCCTCCCGCAGCTTCGCGTCCAGGTTGGACAGCGGCTCGTCCAGGAGCACCAGCGGCGGCCCGTAGACGAGCGCCCGCGCCAGCGCCACGCGCTGCTGCTGCCCGCCGGAGAGCTGGCTGGGGAAGCGGTCGCCATGGCCCTCCAGGCCCACGCCCTGGAGCACCTCGCGTACGGCCCGGTCCACCTGCTCGCGGGACTGCCTGCGCAGCCGCAGGCCGTAGGCCACGTTGTCGAACACCGTCATGTGCGGCCACAGCGCGTAGGACTGGAACACCAGCCCCAGGTCCCGCCGCTCTGGCGGCAGGTTCACCTTCGCCGCCGCGTCGAACACCGTGCGCTCGCCGATGTGGATGCGCCCGCGCACCGGCGTCTCCAGGCCAGCGACGGAGCGCAGCAGCGTGGACTTGCCACTGCCGGAGCGGCCCAGCAGCGCCACCACCTCGCCATCCCGGAAGTCGGCGGTGATGCCCTTCAGGATGTCATTCGTGCCGAGCCGGACGTGGACGTCCTCGACGAGCAACCGGGCCATGCTGAGACTTTCCTTCCGGACAGGGAGCGCGTCCGGTCGGCATCGTGCGACAGCTCACGGAAGGGGGCCAGCGCCAGCGCACCCGCCTCAGTGGACGCTGCGGGGACCGGCGCCAGCCACGGGCGCCCGGCTGGCGGCCTTCGACCAGGTGACGCGGAAGGTGGCCGCCGTGCCGTCGAAGGCGATGGGCCTCACGTCCACCTGCCCCGCGCCCGCCGACCGCAGCGTCTCCGCCAGGAAGCCCGCCGCGAAGTCCGGCGTGTCCGCCGTGACGTCCTTCATCCACAGCGTGGCGCTGTCCTGCGTGGACTCCTCCACGCGGACCTCGTTGAAGTTGTTGCCGGCGCGGATGTTGTACGGCACCCGCTCCAGCGTGCGCCGCGGCCCCAACTGGGTGACGAGCGACAGGCTGGCCCGGCCCACCGACGTCTGGCGGAAGCCCTGGAGGAAGCGCGCGCCCAACGCGAAGCTGGCCTCGTGCGGAGGCAGGGCCGGGAAGACATCCTGCCCCGCCACGCGCAGGAAGGCTCGCCACTGCTCCAAGGTGTACTGGGGGCGCAGCGGCTCCGACAGGTCGAGCCCCACCGCCTTCAGGCGCTGCCGCCCTTCACGGGTGAGGTACGGCCCGAGCGCTCGTACGAAGAGGGCTTCCACGGACTGAGCGAAAATGAGCTTCTCTGACGCCATGCACGGAAGGTGGTAGCGGCAACTCCGAACCGGGAGTCGTGAGGTGCGCCAAACGTCAGCTGGTCATCATCGCGGCAACCGGATGAGGAAGGTCGTGCCTTCCGTCGCACTGGAGGCCACGTGCGCGTCCCCGTCATGCGCTCGGACAATCTGCCGGGTGATGTAGAGGCCCAGCCCCAGGCCCCCCGGCGCGCCCACGTCACTGGCGGTGCGCCGGCCCCGGCGCCAGGCACCGAAGACGTGGGGCAGGTCCTCGGTGGGGATGGGCGTGCCGCGGTTGTGGATGCGCAGCACCACTTCGCGCTCGGAGCCCTCGGCGCCCACCCACACGGCGCTCTCCGCGGGGCTGTACTTCAGCGCGTTGGCCACCAGGTTGCCCACGGCCTGCTCCAGGCGGTCGGAGTCCCACTTCCCCAGGCCATCACCCTTGGACTCGAGCCGCACCACCCGGCCGGGATGGCTGGCGCGCAGCTCGTCCACGGTGCGGCGCACCACCTCGAACACGTCGCATGACGAGCGCACCACCGGAATGCCGCCGCCCAGCCGCGAGCGCGCGAAGTCCAGCAGCTGGCGAATCATCCGGTCCATGCGCTCGGCGCTGGTGAGGATGCGCTCGGTGAGCATGCCCTGGCGCTCGTCCAACGCGCCCTTGCGCCGCAGCTGCTGCGCGGACATGGACAACGCGTTGAGCGGGTTGCGCAGGTCATGCCCCAGCATGCCGATGAACTGCTCGCGGAACTCTTCCGCGCTGCGCGACTCCGTGACGTCCCGTAGGGAGGACATCACCGCCAGCACCTCGCCGCTGGCCCCCAGCGCGGGCGACAGCACATAGTCGAAATGCCGCGGGCCCCGGTCCGACTCCAAGGCGATGGTGCCCCGCTGCACCTGCCCCGTGCGCAAGGCCATCCGCACCTGTTCGAGGTACGGCGTCAGCGCCGAGTCCGCGGCCTGCATCTCATCCAGCGACCTCCCCGGTGCATGCACGGCGTGGCTGCCCCGCGCTGCGTACAGGGACTGGTTGGCCGACAGGACGCGCCCAGTCTCGTCATAGAGCGCGATGGGGTCCGCCGCACAGGAGATGGCCAACTCCAGGAGCTGGCGCTGGTGCGCCACCTCGCGGGACAGCACCTTCACCTCGCGCTCGGCCTGGCGCAGCCGGAGCAGCGCGTGGACCTGGGCCACCAGCTCCTCCGGATCCACCGGCGCCACCAGATAGCCGTCCGCGCCGCGCTCCAAGCCCTGCGCCCGGTCCCCCGGCCCCACGGCCTGTGCGGACAGGTGGAGCACCAGGACGCCCTGTGTGCGAGGCTTCTCCTTCAGCTTCCGGCACACCTCCAGGCCGCTGATGTCCGGCAGCCGCACGTCCAGGATGACGAGGTCCGTCTCCTCGTTCGCCAGCGCGAGCGCCTCCATCCCGGAAGCGGCGTCCACGACGCGGAAGCCCGCGAGCCCCAGCACGCGAGAGGTGACATAGCGGCTGGCCGCGTCGTCGTTGACGTTGAGGATGAGCGCGGAAGTGGGAGGCATACGGGGGGGTGCGAGCCAGGCTCTTTCGTAGCCGCGCCTCCGCCTGAACGCCAGATGTTACGGACGCCCACAGGGGCGCTGGCAGTGCGGGCAGACGAGCGACTGATTGTCCAGGACCCCAGCAAAAAGTTCATGGCCGGTGCCGAACGAGCCGTTTCGCGATAGGGAAGGCCCCATGCGCCCTCCCTGTCGCCCTCTTCCCGCGGACGGCCGCTTCCTCCAGGCCGTGGGTCCCACTCCGCTCGTCCCCGTGCGTCTCCACGAGGAGGGCCCCACCATCTGGTGCAAGCTGGAGTTCCTCAACCCCAGCGGCTCCACCAAGGACCGCATCGCGCGCTACATGTTGGAGAAGGCCTGGCGCCAGGGAGAGCTGGCCCCCGGCGGCGAGGTCATCGAGGCGTCCAGCGGCTCCACGAGCATCGCCCTGGCGCTGGCCTGCGCCCAGATGGGCCTGCGCTTCACCGCGGTGATGCCGGAGGGCGTCACCGGGGAGCGCATCCTCACCATCCGCGCCTACGGCGGTGACGTGGTGCTGGTGCCGCGCGACGCCGGCGTGCATGGCGCCATCGTGAAGGCGGACGAGCTGGCGCGTGAGCGCAAGGCCTTCGCGCCCCGCCAGTTCGAGAACCCGGACAACGCCGAGGCCCACCGGGTGTGGACGGGCCAGGAGATTCTGTCGCAAATCCCCGGCGGGCTGGTGCACGGCGTGGTCAGCGGCGTGGGCACGGGCGGCACCGTGGTGGGCCTGTACCAGGCCTTCGCGGAGGCAGGCTGTCCGGTGACGGCCTTCGTGGCGCGCCCCATCGCCGGGCTGGGCTGCGACATCGAATGTTGCAGCTTCAGCCCCCGCGTGCCGGGCGTGGTGGATGGCATGTCCCGGCTGTACCGCGAGGCGGACATGCCGGGCCGCGTGGAAATCGACGTGTCGGACGATGTGGCCATGAGCACCGCCAGGGCGCTCATCCGCCGCGGCTTCCCGGTGGGGCCGTCGTCCGGCCTCAACTACGTGGCCGCGGTGGAGGCCGCGACGCGACTGGGTCCGGGCGCGCAGGTGGTGACGGTGTTCCCTGACCGCATGGAGCGCTACTTCTCCACCGAGCTCATCCAGCCCAAGCCCGCGCCAGCACGCGGCGCGGCATGAGCTGAAAGGGAATGGCGTGACGCGCGCGGAGTTGCACGCTCCGTCCCGCCGCGCTATCTGGCTGACAAGCCCACGGTCATGCTCCTCCGAGTCCTGACATTGCTGGTGGTCCTGGGGCTGCCTCCCATCGCGGGGGCGGCCGAGGGACTGTTCCATCTCTGCCAGGGCGCGGTGAAGCTGGACCTGACGTGCGCCTGCCACCAGGCGAAGCGGGGGAAGGCCGCGCCGGCCGCCCCTGAAGCGGGCGTCCACGCCGACCACCACGACTGCTGCGGCGAGCTCTCCGTGCGGCTCCCGTCGCCGGAGCCCGTCACCTCGAGCTCCGGACCTTCGTGGACGCTGACGCCGCTGGCGGTGCTTCCCCAGGCCGTCGCGGTGGTGCCACCGGCGCCCGAGTCCCTGCCCACCTCGTGGGTGCGCATCCGGGGCGTGCACCGCGCCACCGCGCCACCGCTGTACCTGCGGCACTGCTCCTACCTCATTTGAGACGTCCGGCCCGCATGCGCTGAGGCCTGGCGGGTGGACGTGTGTCCACCGGCCGGATTCCGCCCGCCGCCGGTGACGTCCTTCTCCCGGCGACAGGCTCGTATCCCGTCATCTGGAGCAGGAAGTCATGTCGTCCCATGGAACCTGGAGGCGGTCCGCCACGCGGGCCGTGCTCGCCACCGGCGCCGCCGTGTGGCTGGGCCCCGGCGCGGCCGGAGCCAATGAGCAGCGGTATCAATCCCAACTCGAAGCCGTTGCCCGGCAGGCACCCGAGGCCCAGGCACCAGCGCCCTTCACGCGCGTGAGCGTGCTGGAGCGCGCGGAGCTGGTGCGGCAGGTGCTCGCGCGCAACCCCTCGCTGGAGGCGGCGCGTGAGGCCTGGCGCGCCAGCCTCGAACGCTACCCGCGTGAGACGGCGCTCGAAGACCCGATGCTGTCCTACGGCGTCGCGCCGCTGAGCATCACCGGCAGCGCGCGCTTCGGGCAGTCCGTGGAGCTGAGCCAACAGCTCCCCTTCCCCGGCAAGCGCGGCCTGCGGGGAGAGATGGCCCTGGCGCAAGCGCAGGCGATGCGCGAGGACCGCGAGGCCCTGCGCCTGCGCCTGGCCCTCATGGCGTCCACGCTCTTCGATGACTTGTTCGTCGTGGAGCGCTCGCTCGCCGTCACCGAGGAGCACCTGCGGCTGCTCGGGCAGCTCAAGAAGAGCGCGGAGGCCCAGTACGTCACCGGCCGCGCCTCGCAGCAGGACCCGCTCCAGGCGGAGGTGGAGCTGAGCGAGGTGCTGCGCGAACAGGTGATGTTCGAAGCCGAGCGCGAGCGGCTGCGCGCTCAGCTCAACGGCCTGCTCCACCGCGCGCCCCAGGCGCCGCTGCCGCCGCTGCCAGAGGCCCTGCCCGCGCAGGCCGCGGAGTCCATGCCCGCCGAACGGCTGCAAGACGAAGCGCTGCGCCTGCGGCCGGAGCTGGAGGGCCTCCGGGCCCGGCTCGGTGGAGGCGAGGCCGCCGTCCGGCTCGCGAAGCGCGACTACTACCCGGATGTCATGGTGATGGGTGAGTACAACTCCATGTGGATGGACACACCCCACCAGTTCATGGCGGGCGTCACCATCAACATCCCGCTCGACTTCGGCAAGCGGAAGGCCGCGGTGCGGGAGGCCGAGTCCGGCCTGAAGCGCCTGCGCCGGGAGGAGGAGCAGCTCATCTCCGACATCCGCGTCGAGGTGGAGCAGGCGCGCTCGCGTGCCGAGGAGACGCGGCGCGTGGTGGCGCTCTTCCAGGAGCGGCTCGTCCCCGCGGCGAAGGACCAGGTGGCCGCCGCCCGCGCGGGCTTCGAGAGCGGCAAGAACAGCTTCCAGGTCCTCATCGAGGCGGAGCGCGGCCTGCGCCGCGTGGAGCTGCGTGAACAGATGGCCCTGGCGGACGTGCAGCGCCGCCGGGCGGAGTTGGACAGGGCCATGGGCCACACCCCGGGATTGCCCCGGAACGGAGAGACGCGATGAGCCCCCCGAACCGCCGCCGCATCGCCCCCTGGCTGGGAATGTTGGCGCTCGCAGCGCTCGTCATCGTGGCCTGGAGGCCCCTCGTGGGCTGGTTCTCCGGCGCCACGTCCCACACCGGCACCGCGCCCGCCACGCATGAGGCTCACGGTGGCGCGGGCACGCCCCTGCCCGACGCCGCCTTGGAGTACACACGCGCGGCCTTCGAGTCCTACGAAGCCGCACGGGCCCTGCTCGCGCAAGACGCCATGGAGGGGCTCGCGGCCAGGGCCGGGGAGCTACAGACAGCGCTCCAGCAGGCCGCCGAGGCCGCGCAGGGTGACGGCACGCCACTGACAGCCTGGTTCCAGCAGGGCGCGGAGGCCGCCTCTCATCTGGGCGCGGCGGAGGACGCCGAGGCGGCGCGCCAGCACTTCGCGCGCGTGAGTGAGGCGCTCATCGCCCTGGCGTCCGCCGACCCGCGGCTCCAGGAAGGCTGGCACGTCTTCGAATGCCCCATGGTGGACGGGGTGAACCAGTGGCTCCAGCGCGAGCCCCAGCTGGAGAACCCGTACATGGGCCGGCGCATGCTGGCGTGTGGCACCACCAGCGAGTGGCGCGCGTCCGCGCCCACTGGTGCGCACGGCGAAGGTGACATCGCGCACTACACCTGCCCCATGCACCCGTCCGTGAAGCAGCACGGGCCGGGCGCGTGCCCCATCTGCGGCATGGACCTGACGCCCGTCAGCCGCGCCGATTTGGAGAGCGGCATCATCCAGGTGGACGACCTGCGGCGGCAGCGCATCGGCGTGAAGACGGCGCCGGTGGCGGAGGCCCCCATGGACCTGTCCCTGCGCGCGCTGGGCCGCGTCACCTTCGACGAGAAGGCGCTGGTGGACGTCACCCTCAAGCTGGACGGCTACATCCACGAGCTGCGCGTCAACGCCACGGGCGAGCCGGTGAAGAAGGGCGACGTCCTCTTCACGCTCTACAGCCCGGAGCTCTACGCCGCGCAGCAGGAGTACCTGCTGGCGCGTCAGAGCCAGAGCGCGGCCAACGCGTCCCTCGTGGGCGCGGCGCGCAAGCGGCTGGCGCTGTGGGGCCTGTCCGCGGCGCAAATCGAGCGCGTGGCCCAGCGAGGCAAGCCGGTGGAGAACATGCCCTTCCTGGCGCCCGCCAGCGGCTACGTGCTGGAGAAGAACGTGGTGGAGGGCGCGGCGGTGAAGGCCGGCGAGCGCCTGTTCCGCATCGCCCCGCTGGCGAAGGTGTGGGTGGAGGCGGACGTGTACGAGCAGGACCTGGCGCGCGTGAAGCCGGGCCAGCCGGTGGAGGTCACCCTGCCCTACCTGCCTGGGAAGAAGTACGCGGGCCGCGTCGGCTACGTGTACCCGTCCCTGCGAGGCGCCACGCGCACGGGGCGCATCCGCATCGAGCTGCCCAACCCGGAGCTGGAGCTGAAGCCGGACATGTACGCGGACGTCCGCTTCGTCCTGCAGGGCGGCGCGCGCCTCCAGATTCCCGACTCGGCCGTCATCTACACCGGCCCGCGCCGGCTGGTGTTCGTGGACCTGGGCGAGGGACGGCTGCGGCCCCAGGAGGTGAAGCTCGGCATCAAGGGACAGGGCACCTACGAGGTGCTGGAGGGCCTGTCGCCCGGCGACGTCGTCGTCACCAGCGGCAACTTCCTCATCGCGGCGGAGAGCCGCATCCGCTCCGCCACGGACTCATTCGGAGGAAGCCATGCAGCCCACTGAGCACGGCGAACAGGGCTTCATCGGCCGACTCATCGGCGCGTGCGCCCGCAACCCGTTCCTCACCCTGCTTCTGGTGGGCGCCCTGGCGGCGTGGGCCGTCCACGCGGTTCGCGGCACCCGGCTGGACGCCATCCCCGACCTGTCCGACACGCAGGTCATCGTCTTCACGGAATGGATGGGGCGCGGCCCCGACCTGGTCGAGGACCAGATCACCTACCCCATCTCCTCATCCCTGCTGTCCGCGCCGAAGGTGAAGGCCGTGCGTGGCCAGTCCATGTTCGGCATGTCCTTCGTCTACGTCATCTTCGAGGACGGCACGGACATGTACTGGGCGCGCAGCCGCGTGCTCGAATACATGGAGACGGCGCGCGGACGCCTGCCCGCGGGCGTGACGCCCACGCTGGGACCGGATGCCACCGGCGTGGGCTGGGTGTTCGAGTACGCGCTCGTGGACGAGCGCGGCAAGCACTCCCTGGCCGACCTGCGCAGCCTCCAGGACTGGAACGTGCGCTACGCGCTGTCCAGCGTGCCGGGCGTGGCGGAGGTCGCCAGCGTGGGCGGCATCGTGAAGCAGTACCAGGTGCAGGTGGACCCCAACCAGCTGCGCGCCTACGGCGTGACGCTGGGCGAGGTGACGCGCGCCGTCCGCGAGTCCAACGAAGACGTGGGCGGCCGGGTGATGGAGATCGCCGGTCACGAGCACATCATCCGCGGGCGCGGCTACATCCGCTCCACGCAGGACATCGAGACCATCCCGCTGAAGGTGAGCGAGGACGGCACGCCGGTGCTGGTGCGCAACGTGGCCACGGTGAGCCTGGGGCCGGACATCCGCCGGGGCGTGGCGGAGCTGGACGGAAAGGGCGAGGTGGCCGGCGGCATCGTCGTCATGCGCTACGGGGAGAACGCGCTCACCGTCATCGAGGCGGTGAAGGAGCGCCTGGAAGAGGTGCGCGCGGGCCTGCCGGAGGGCGTGGAGCTGGTCGTCACCTATGACCGCTCGGGGCTCATCGAAGAGTCCATCGCCACGCTCAGCCGGGCGCTGGTGGAGGAGATGCTGGTGGTCAGCCTCATCATCTTCCTCTTCCTGATGCATGCGCGCAGCGCGCTGGTCACCCTCCTCACGCTGCCGGTGGCGGTGCTGCTCGCCTTCATCCCCATGTACTACCAGGGGCTCACCGCCAACATCATGAGCCTGGGCGGCATCATCGTCGCCATTGGCGCCATGGTGGATGCCTCCATCATCATCGTGGAGAACATCCACAAGAAGCTGGAGACGTGGGAGGCGGAAGGCCGCCCCGGCGAGCGGCGTGAGGTCATCATCTCCGCGATGCAGGAGGTGGGCCCCTCCATCTTCGGCACGCTGCTGGTGCTCACCGTCGCCTTCCTCCCCGTCTTCACGCTGGAGGCCACCGAGGGTCGGCTCTTCAAGCCGCTGGCGTACACGAAGACGTACTCCATGGGCTTCGCCGCAGTGCTGGCGGTGACGCTGACGCCCGCGCTGGCGGTGCTCCTCATCCGCGGGCGCATCCGCCGGGAGGAGGAGAATCCCCTCAACCGCTGGCTGGTGGCCCTCTACACGCCGGTGGTGCGCTTCGTGGTGCGGCACGCGAAGGCCGTGGTGGCGCTGTCCGTGGTGGCCATGGCGCTGACGGTGCCGGCCTTCATGCGGCTGGGCCATGAGTTCATGCCGCCGCTCAACGAGGGCGCCATCCTCTACATGCCCACCTCGCCGCCGGGCATGTCCATCACCGAGGCCACGCGCATCCTCCAGTCCATGGACGCGCAGCTGAAGCGCCTTCCAGAGGTGGTCAGCGTCTTCGGCAAGGCGGGCCGCGCGGAGACAGCCACGGACCCGGCGCCGTTGTCCATGTTCGAGACGACGGTGGTGCTCAAGCCGAAGTCCGAGTGGCGCAAGGGCCTCACCTGGGAGGCCCTGCTGGCGGAGATGGACGAGACGCTCCAGTACCCCGGCATGCCCAACATCTTCTGGATGCCCATCCAGACGCGCACGGAGATGCTGGCCACCGGCATCCGCAGTCCGCTGGGCATCCAGGTGTTCGGGGATGACCTGGGCACGCTGGAGCAGACGGCGGTGGCGATTGAGAAGGCGGTGGCCCAGGTGCCCGGCACGCGCAGCGCGTTCGCGGACCGCGCCACGGGCGGCTTCTACGTGGACATCGAGGTGAAGCGGGAAGCGGCCGCGCGCCTGGGCCTGGGCGTGAAGGACATCAACGAGGTGGTGCTGGGCGCCATCGGCGGGGAGAACGTCTCCCAGACGGTGGAGGGCCGCGAGCGCTACCCCATCAACGTGCGCTACGCGCGTGAGTACCGCGACAGCCCCGAGCTGCTGAAGGAGGTGCTGGTCCCCACGCCGGGCGGCGCGCAGGTCCCGCTGGCCCAGGTGGCGGACGTGCGCTTCGTGCAGGGCCCGCCCATGATTCGCAGCGAGGGCGGCAAGCTCGTCACCTATGTCTTCGTGGACACGGGGCGGCCCATCGCGGACTACGTGAAGGACGCGAAGGCCGCGGTGGCGCGCGAGGTGAAGACCCCCACCGGCGTGCGCGTGGAGTGGAGCGGCCAGTTCAAGTACTTCGAGCGCGCCACCGAGAAGCTCAAGGTGGTGATTCCCGTCACCCTGCTGCTGGTGTGCCTGCTCTTGTACTTCAGCACGAAGTCCGTGGTGGAGACGGGCATCGTCCTGCTGGCGGTGCCCTTCAGCCTGATTGGCGCGGTGTGGCTGCTGTACCTGCTCGACTACAACATGAGCATCGCCGTGTGGGTGGGGCTCATCGCCCTGGCCGGGCTCGACGCGGAGACGGGCGTGGTGATGCTGCTCTACCTCACCCTGGCCCATAAAAAGGCGGACCAGGCGGGCCGGCTGCGCTCCATGGCGGACCTGACGGAGACCATCGTCGATGGCGCGGCGCGGCGCATCCGTCCCAAGCTGATGACGGTGATGACGGACATGATTGGCCTGCTCCCCGTGCTGTGGAGCACCGGCACGGGCGCGGACGTGATGAAGCGCATCGCCGCGCCGCTCGTGGGCGGACTCGTGACGTCCTTTCTGCTCGAGCTGACCGTGTATCCAGCCCTCTTCGCCCTCTGGAAGCGGCGCCACCTGCCCCAAGAGAAGCCCGAGGAAGGCACGGGTGCGCCACCCCTGCCCGCCGACCCCCAAGCAGCCTGAAGAATTGCAATCTGGCTGAATCCAGCCAGTCAGGTTCCACCCCGGGAGTTACGCAACTCCCGGGGATTGGGCGCCGATAATCGGGGCAGATTCACGCAGCCCTCCCCCCGGAAGCCCTCATGAGCCTTCGCCTGCCCCCGCTCTCCTCTGTGTTTCGCGCCACTCAGGCGCAGGCCCCCCGCACCGCCGCCGCCGCCACGGTCTCCGCGCCGCCCGCGGGCCTGCGCAAGGGCGACTCCGGGCCCAAGGTGAAGCAGCTGCAGGATGCGCTCGTGAAGGTGGGCTACATGACGAAGGCCCAGGTGACCACCGGTCCCGGCACCTTCGGCCCGCAGACGGAAGCGGCGGTGAAGAAGTTCCAGGCGGACCACAAGCTGCCCACCACCGGCTTCTACGGCGACCTCACGCACGCGGCGCTGAAGAAGGCGCTGGGCACCAGCGGCCCCACCACGCCCACCACGCCAGGCGGCAAGTTCACCAAGCCCGCGGTCATCAACGCGCCCTCGCCGAACCAGAACTCGCGCGGCGGGACGAAGATTGACACCATCGTCATGCACCACACCGCGACCAACAACGGCGCGGGGGACCTGGCGTGGATGCGCAATCCACAGAGCAAGGTGTCCGCGCACTACATGGTGGACCGCGACGGAAAGATTTATCAGCTCGTCGGCGACGACAAGCGCGCCTGGCACGCGGGCAAGGGAGAGCTGCACGGCGTGCCCTCGGACATCAACAGTCGCTCCATTGGCATCGAGCTCGTCAACGACGGCAGCGGCAAGACGCCCTTCACCGAGGCGCAGTACAAGTCGCTCACCCAACTCACCGGCTACCTGAAGCAGCAGCACAACATCCCGATGAAGAACATCGTGGGTCACGCCGACGTGGCGGTGCCCAAGGGCCGCAAGAACGACCCGGCGCCCAACTTCGACTGGAACCGGCTGCGCCAGGGCATCTCCTGACAGTTGCCTTCCCCAGCGGGCGAGGAGACTCACTCCGTGTGAGTCCCTCACACGCATTGCGTTTGGAAACGTGGTAGAAGGCCGCCAGCGTGCTCCGAATCTGGCTCCTCGTCTGCCTGTTCCTGTTCGCCCCGGGCCTGGGGGGCTTGATGCCCACCCTCACTGGCGCGGTGGGCGAGGTCTGCACGCAGCGCTGCCCGGACGATGATGACCAGGGGCAGTGCGCCCCGGACTGCATCGACTGCACCTGCTGTGGCCACGTGCGCTCCGTGGCCGCGCATGCCCCGCAGCCTCCCTTCGTGCTGCTCGTGTCACGGCCCTTGCGCGTCGCCTACGAGAAGTCCGAACCGCTGTCCGCCGACGTGGGCGACATCCTCCACGTCCCCATAGCGCCCCTCGCGTAGGTCGCGTCCGCCGTCTCGTTCGCTCGCGTCCGCCAGGACAGGTGTGCCCGTGTGTCATCGCGGGGCACGCTCCACCTGACGCACGCCTCCCTTTCGCGAGGTCATCGCCGTGCCCCTTCCACTCGCGGTGGCAGCCTTCGGGCTCGCCGCCGCACTCCTCCTCCCGCGTGTCGCCGCGGCCCAGCCGGGCTCCGCCGACGCCGCGCTGTCTCTTGAAGAAACCCTGGCCCTGGCCCGCCAGCGCGCGCCCGCGCTGCTGGATGCCGCGGGCCGCGCCGCCGAGGCCCAGGGCCCCGTGACGGCCGCCGCGTCGCTGCTGAACGACAACCCCACCTTCCAGCTTCAGGCGGGACCGCGCGCCGACCCAGGCTCGCCTGGACACCCCGCGGTACGAGGGGTGGACTTGAGCGTGGGCATCAGCCAGTCCTTCGAGCTGGGCGGAAAGCGCGGCGCCCGCCGGGAGTCAGCGCGCGCCGGGCTGGAGCTGGAGACGGCCCACCAGCGCGACGCCGAGCGCCGGGTGCTGGGCGACGTCGCCGCGCGCTTCCTCCAGGCGCTGCATGCGCGGGAGCGGCTGGGCCTCGCGCGAGAAGCCGAGGCCGCCGCCCGGGAGACCGCGAGCTCCGCCCAGCGGCGCTTCGAGGCCGGTGATGTGCCCGTGGTGGACGTCAACGTGGCGCGCGTGTCCCTGGCCCGCATGCGCGCGGAGGTGGCCACCGCGGAGGGGGACGCGGCCGTCCAGCTCCACCAACTGCGCGCGATGTTGGGCCTTCCGCTCACGCACCCGCTGGCCCTCCGCGGTGAGCTGCGATTGCTCGCGCTCCAGCCTGTCACGGAGGCCAGGACAGACACTGTCGCCGCGCGGCCCGACATCGTCGCGCTGGAGGCGGAGCTGGCGCAGGCGGACGCCGACCGCCGCATGGGCCGGGCCGGCGCCTGGCCGGACGTCACCGCGGGGTTCCTGTACCAGCGGGAGATTGATGAGGTCTCCTACCTCGGCACGTTGAGCGTGCCGCTGCCGCTCTTCGCCCGAGGCGACAGCGCCCGGGTGACGGGCGAGGCCCGCGTGCGCCGGCTCCAGTCCCTGCTGGCCGCGGCCCGGTCGGAAGTGGAAGTCCAGGTGGAGGCCGCGCGCGTGCAGCACCGCAAGCGGCTGGAGGCCGTGACGCTGCTGGAAGCCGACGCCCTGCCGCTGCTCAACGACAACGAAGGTCTCGCTCGCCGGTCCTACGAAGCCGGAGAGATGGGCCTTGTCGAATTCCTCCTCGTTCGCCGCGACACGCTGGAAGCGCGTGCCGCCTATCTCGACAGTCTCCTCCAGGCAGCCCTCGCCCGCGTCCAGCTGGCCGTGGAGACCGGAGCCCTTCCATGAAGCCCCTCCACGCCGCGGTGGCCGCCCTCCTCCTGCTCACCGCCTGCAAGCGCGAGACGCCGCATGACGAGCACGCGCACGGACAGGACGAGCACGCCGCCCAGGAAGGTGACCAGCATGACGACCATGGCGAGCCCCACGTCCGCATCGCGTCGGAGATGTTGAGGGACTTGCGCATCACCACCGCGCCCGTGGGTGTGCGGCCGGGCGGCGAGAGTGTCACCGTCCTGGGAGAGCTCACCTTCAGCGAGGACGCCTACGCGGAGGTGGCCTCCCCCATCGCCGCCCGCGTGAGCGCCGTCTTCGTCACCACCGGCCAGGAGGTGAAGCAGGGCGAGAAGCTCGCGGACCTGCGCAGCCCCGAGCTGGGCAAGGCGCGCGCGTCGCTGCAAGCGGCCCAGGCCCAGGCCACCGCCGCGAGGCAGGCCGCCGAGCGCAAGCGCACGCTCGCCGACGAGCGCATCATCGCGCGCAAGGACGTACAGGCCGCCGAAGCGGAGGCCGCCGCCGCCGAGGCCTCGGTCGCCGCCGCGCGCGCGGAGCTGGTGGCGCTGGGCGTGAGTGAAGCGGAGCCGCGGGGTGGAAACGTCCCCCCGGGCTTCGTCCTGCGCGCGCCCCTGTCCGGCACCGTCGTCGAGCGCACCGCGCGGCTGGGGCAGATGGCGGACCCCAACCGGCCGCTCTTCTGCATTGGGGATGTGTCCTCGCTGTGGCTGGTGGTGCACGCCTTCGAGCGGGACGCCGTGCGCATCCAGCGTGGCACGCAGGCCCGCATCACCTTCGCGGCCTTCCCGGGCCAGGAGTTCATGGCGAAGGTGGGCCACGTGGGGCAGCGCGTGGACGCGACGTCACGCACCATCCCCGTGCGGCTGGAGCTGGACAACGCCGACGGGCACCTGCGGCCCGGCATGTCCGCGTCGGCCTACATCCCCCTGGGAGACCCGGGCGCGCCCATCACCGCCGTGCCCGCCGCGGCGCTCCAGCGGCTGGAGGGCGGCTGGGTGGCCTTCCTGCCCACGGAGGCGCGCGGCGTCTTCGAGCGCCGCGAGGTGGGCCGGGGCCGCACGCTGGGCGGCGACGTGGAGGTCCTCACCGGACTGAAGCCCGGAGAGCAGGTGGTGGTGGAGGGCGCGTTCCTGCTCAAGGCGGAGGCGGAGAAGCTGAGCGGCGGAGGGAGTGACGGCCATGCGCACTGAGGCCCCCGACTCCCTGATGAACCGCGTCCTGCGGGCCTCCTTCGCGCGGCCCGGCCTCACCGTGTTGCTGGCCCTGGCGCTCTCCGCCTTCGGCGCGGTGGCGCTCCAGGGGCTGACGCGGGACGTGTTCCCGGACCTGTCCGCGCCCATCTTCAACGTCATCGTCCAGAACCCGGCGATGGGCGCGCAGGAGCTGGAGACGGCCGTGGCCATCCCCATGGAGGTGGCGCTCGCGGGCCTGCCCGAGGTGCGCCGCATCCGCTCCACCTCGCAGCTGGGCGTCACCCAGCTCACGGTGGAGTTCGAACCAGACGCCGACTACTTCCGCAGCCGGCAGTACGTCGTCGAGCGCGTGGCCCAGGCGCAGAGCGAGCTTCCACCTGGCACGGACGCGCCGCTGATCTCCAGCCTCACCGGGCGGCTCAACGAGGTGTTCGAGTTCACCCTGGAAGCGGAGCCCGGCGCGGCGGAGCTGATGACGTTGCGGGATTTGGCCGAGTTCGAGGTGAAGAACCGGCTGCTCGCCGTGCCCGGCGTCGCCGGCGTGGAGCGACTGGGCGGTTACCTGCGCCAGTTCCAGGTGCAGCTCGACCCGGACCAGATGGTGGCGCGTGGCATCACCCTGAACCAGGTGGAGCACGCGCTGGAGGGCGCCAACCTCAACGCCTCGGGCGGCTTCGTGGTGCAGGGCCCCATGGAGTGGACGGTGCGCGCGGTGGGGCGCGCGGAGTCGGTGGAGGACCTGCGCGACACCGTGGTCGCCGTGCGCGACAGCACGCCCGTGCTGCTGGGCGACGTGGCCGACATCCGCGAGGCGCCCGCCGTGCGCCGGGGCATCGCCCACCGGCTGAAGGGCGAGGTCGTGAGCTGCCGGGTCATCAAGCAGTTCGGCGCGGACACGCAGCGGGTGACAGCGGGCATCCGCGTCGCCATCCAGGAGCTGCGACAGGGCCTGCCGCCCGGAGTGCAGCTCCGCATCGTGTATGACCAGTCAGTGCTGGTGGACTCCGCGCTGGGCGGCGTCAGCCGAGCCATCCTGCTGGGCGCGGTGCTGGTGGTGCTCGTCCTCTTCCTCCTCCTGGGGGACTGGCGCGCGGCGCTCATCGTCACGCTCACCCTGCCCCTGTCCCTGGCGCTGGCGGGCGTGCTGCTGAAGGTCGCGAACATCGGCATCAACACGATGACGCTGGGCGGACTGGCCATCGCCGTGGGCCTGCTGGTGGACGCGGCCATCATCGTCACGGAGAACATCGTCCACGGCCTGCGGGAAGCGAAGGGCCAGCGCTCCCGTCGTGACGTGGCGCTGGCGGCGTCCATGGAGATGGCCCGGCCCATCGCCTTCGCCACGCTCATCGTCGTGTCCGTGTTCATCCCCTTGTTCGCCATGACGGGCATCGAGGGGCGCATGTACCAGCCGCTCGCCGCGGCCGTGGTGGCCTGCCTGACGGCGTCGCTGGGGCTGGCCCTCACGCTGGTGCCGGTGGCGTCCGGGCTCTTCCTGCGCGCGCCCCGCGAAGGACAGCCCGAGGACGTGTGGCTCATCCGCAAGGTGAAGCACGTCTACGCGCCCCTGCTGGAGGCGTGCATGCGCCACGCGGGGCTGGTGCGGCTGGTGGCCCTGGCCATCACCGTGCCCGCGCTGTCGCTGGCCTTCGTGGTGGGCAGCGACTTCATGCCGAAGCTGGATGAAGGCGCGCTGCTGCTCCAGACGGTGCTGCCGCCGGAGGCCTCGCTGGAGGAGGTGGACCGGCTCAACCACCTGGTGGAGGACGCGCTGCTGAAGTTCCCGGAGGTGGAGGACGTGGTGCGCCGCACGGGCCGCGCCGAGCGCACCGAGGACCCGATGCCGCACACACTGTCGGACGTGCTCGTCGTCCTCAAGCCGGAGCGAGGGCGCTCGATGGAGGACCTGGAGGCCGCGATGCGCGAGGCGGTGGGACAGGTCCCAGGAGTGTCGACGCTGTTCACCACGCCGCTGGGCATGCGCATCGATGAAGGGCTCGGCGGCAGCCCGGCGGACCTCTCCGTGCGCATCTTCGGGCCGGAGCTGGAGACGCTGGCCGGGCTGGCGGAGCGGGCGCACGCCATCATGGCGAAGGTGGAGGGCGTGGAGGACCTGCGGGCGGAGAAGCTGACCGGCCTGCCCCAGCTCCGCGTCACCGTGAATCGCGCCGCGGTGGCCCGCGTGGGCCTGACACCCGGAGACGTCATCCACGCCGTGCAGGTGGGATTGGTGGGCAAGGAGTTCGCCCAGGTGTGGAAGGGCCAGCGCCGCTATGACTTGCTGCTGCGGCTGGCGGACCACCGCCGGGGAGACGCCACCGCCATCCGGGGCCTGCTGGTGGACGGACATGACGGCACGCGCATCCCGTTGAGCCAGTTGGCCACCATCGAGGAGACGTTCGGCGCGGGCAGCATCCGCCGCGAGGCGGGCAGCCGGCGCATCGCCGTGGAGGCCAGCGTCGCGGGTCGGGATTTGGGCAGCACGGCGGCCGAGGTGCGCGAGCGGCTGGCGGCGGAACTGAAGCTGCCCACCGGCTACTTCCTGGACGTGGGCGGCCGGGTGGAGAGCCAGCAGCGCGCCGCGCAGGCGATGACGGTCGCCATCGCGGTGGCCCTGCTCGCGGTGTTCATCCTACTGTACCTGGCGCTGGGCTCGCTGGCGGAGTCACTGGTCATCATCGCCACGCTGCCGGACGCCTTCGTCGGAGGCATCCTCGCGCTGCTCATCGCCGGGGAGACGTGGAACGTGTCCAGCCTGGTGGGCCTCATCGGACTGTTTGGCATTGCCGTCCAGAATGGCCTGGTGCTGGTGGCGCAGACGAAGCTGTTCATGCAGCACGGCAAGCCCTTCGAGGAGGCCATTCGGGAGGCGAGCATCGGCCGCGTCCGCCCCAAGCTGATGACGGCGGGCACCGCCATCCTGGGCCTGCTGCCGCTGCTGGTGCTGCCACTGCACGGCACGGAGGTGGAACGCCCTTTGGCCGTCGTCATGGTGGGCGGGCTCGTCACCTCCACGCTGTTCACCCTGCTGGTGCTGCCCACCTTCTATGCCTTCGTGCACGGGTGGCAGGCGCGCGTGACGCAGCGGCTGGCGGCGCGGAAGGCGGCTCGGACGCAGGCGCCAGCGGGGCCCTGAGGCGACGCGAAGGGGGGGCGCTGTTTCAAATACGTCAGAGAAGCTCTGCGAGGCGAACTCGGTCCACGTCGACCTGGCACTCGCGGGCAGCGATGGCTGCCACACGCCCCAATACGCCGGTATAGGTGGGAAACGAGAGCGGGACGCGAGCCAACTCATCCACTCGCATCCCCGCCGCGATGGCGATCGCCGCGGTCTGGACCAGGTCGACCGCTCGCTCACCCACGACGTGGCAACCGAGGATTTTCCGCGAAGCACGGTCGACGACGAGTTTGCAGAACCCGGTCGTTCTTCCATCGATGATGGTCCGCGTCGTCGTGTCGAAGCGCACCAGTGCCACGACAACGTCGTGCGTTTGACGCGCCTTCGCTTCGGTGAGGCCCGCCTGCGCGTACTCGGGATTGGTGAAGCTGCCGATCGGACACACCTCGTCCGAGACTGTCGTCATTGGAGTTCTCGCTGCGTTGGAGCCTGCGACAAACCCGTCCTGTAACGCGTGGGGAACCAGCATCCAGCGCCCAGTCACGTCTCCGGCGGCGAAGATGTGCGGCGCGGAGGTTCGCAGATGAGCGCCGACGCGCACGAAGCCTCGCGAGTCGGTCTCTACACCCGCGGACGCCAGGTTGAGCGCGGAGGTGTCGGCCGTCCAGCTCGGCAGGATGCGCGCTGCCTCCTGGATGAGCTGCACCCGCGTGCCGAACGCAGTGAAGATCGACGCGACCTGCACGCCTGTGGCGCCACCGCCGACGACCACCATCGTCGGCGGAACGGAGGTCAGGCTCCACGCATCGCTGTGGGTCGCCGTGAGCTCGAATCCCGGGACCGGGAGGCGCCGGCTCACGCCGCCAGAGCAGAGGATGAACTTCTCCGCTCGAAGCAACAGCCCGCGCTGGGTCTCGACGGTGTGCGGGTCCACGAAGCGCGCCGCGCCGGCGTGCTCGTGCACGGTGACCCCCACCGCGGTGATTTGTTCGCGCAGGGCAGCTCGCGCACGAACGTCGTCGGTCACCTCGCGCACGCGCGTCAGCAGCTTCGCGTACTCCAGCACAGGCTCCGACACCCCGATGCCATAGCGCCCCAGCTCCCGAGCGTCGCGGAGCAACCGTGCCGCCTGCGCCAGCGTCCTCACCGGAACCGGTCCGTCGTGGGCCGCCATGCCGCCGAACGCGTCACGTGTGACGAGGGCGGTTCGGACGCCCAGGTCGCCGGCGCGGAGCGCTGCGAGCAGTCCCGCGGGGCCGGCACCGATGACCACGACGTCCCTGCGCTCCGAGCCGCTCATGTCCGGAGGTCCGCCAGCCACCGCAGGGCTCGCAGCCCGGGCATGAAGCAGTACTCGCCGCCACGCGTGACCACGAATCGCGGAAGGCCTTGCAAACGCCTGGGGATGGGACGCTTCGGGATTGAGAACACGCCCGTGCCATCATTCGCGCCGGCAAGGGGGTCCTTCGCATCGCCCAGCCCGAGAAAGTCACCACCGTTGACCCACTCCGATTGCACGAACTCGAACTGCCGTCCGAGGTGCGCACCGATGAAGGCAAACATCAACCCTCGCTCGGCGCCATCGTCCTCGAGGATGCCCTCGGGCAGTTCGGACCCGTAGGCGGTTCCGCGCCGAATCATCCGATGGAGCCTGACCACGCCGGCGACGGACGCGTCGCGGGGGTTCGCTCGCCGGACGTGCGACCCGGGGGGCGTCTTGTATCCGGTCGGGTCATCTGAATAGAGGAAGGCGTTGTTGCGCGACGAATCGGCGCCCAGGTCGGGAGCGTCGTGGTGAGGGCACAACGCCAGCGGCGCGCCGCTCCGCCACCGCCCCATCATCTTCGCAGCCACGAGCTCCTCGTCCTGCTGACTGCTCGCGGTGGTCTTCAGATGCTGTCTGAACGCGGCCACCCGCTGATGAAGCTTGCGGAAGGCGACGTACGTCCCATTGCGCCCCAGGACGTCAGGCCAGGGCATCGGGGATAGACTGCCCGTCTCGTCGGGGTAGCCGAGGACGAATTCGCCTGCCTTGAGCGGCGCCTCGTGGGGATTGCTTCCTGGGATGCCACTACCCTCGACGGCCGGATGACTGATGCCGTCCCTGAACCCGAACGGCTCCTTGCCGGTGCTCAGTGCGTGGCAGTCCTGACGCCAGATCGCCTCGATGCCGCCAAGCTCCCGCAGGGCCTCGCGCGCGCGCTCCAACGCGGCTTCGAGTTGAACCGGGTCCGGCGCAAGAGCCGTCAGCACGACGTGGACATCGCGCGTTCCCAGCGGCGGCTCCCAGTGTTCAGGGCTGCTCTCGCCGTCGTCTCCCAACGCCTTCGCCCGGGCGGCCAGCCCCTGCCGGAACTCCCACGCGAAGCTGTCCAGAGAGTCCTGTGGTACGCCCAGCGCCTCGAGCCCGTGATACGTGAGCGCGACGCTGAGCCAGCAATCGGCGGCCGGGCTGCTCGGATGGGCGGCCGTGGCCACCACCGAGCAGAGCCGCCCCATCAACTCCCGTCCTGCGCTTCGGTCGTCGATGCGAAGGATGATGTAGGTCGCGACGTACGGAGAAGGACGGGGCCGCAGCACGCCGCTCTGGATGTCGTCCAGTTCGAGCATCTCAATGGGCCGTGGCGAGGTTCTTCCAGAAGCGCATGAGGCTCTCGTCCACCCCGAACAAGGTGCTGAAGATGGTGGAGTCGGCCACCAGCACATCGCCGGCCCTGCCGTCACCCGGCGGCGCCCACACCAGCGCATTGAACTCGGAGTTTCCAGCGTTCGTGAATGGATGTGGCCTGGTCAGGTCTATCGGCTGTTTCGCCAGGACGCGAACCGAACGGGAGTCCTCCGTCGTGACCGCATAGTGCGGCAGGTGCATGTGGAAGTTGAAGTTCTGGACCCCGGAGAGCCAGCCGCGCGTATCCAGGTCGTCCATCACCGTCAATGGCACGCTTCGGTTCGTTCCTTCGACGACGGCAGGGCGGAGACCCCAACGATTCTCGACGGGGATTCCCAACCCCTTCATCAACGAGCGCGTATAACCGCCGAAGCGTTGCTGACGAGGCACCAGCGCATCGCCATGATGGGCGTATTCCAGGGCGCGCTCCTCCAGGTCCGGTGAGTGCCCGATGTCGTGGTGTGGGGCAATCACCAAACAGGTGCCTTCGCGCTCGAGGAATGTGCGGACCGCTTCTATCTCCTCCGGAGCGGCCTCCTGCCCGGTGACGTTGTGGTCCAGACCGAAGACGAGCAGCGTGTCCGCATCGGAGAGGACCCTCTCGTCGAGTGGCAGGGAGAAGCCCGCCTGGTCGACCCGCTGAAACATGGGGACCCCGTGCCCGGTGACCTCCTCGATGACCCGTTGGAACTTCACCCACGCCCAGAAGAAAAGCTCCAGTGAGCCAGCGACTCCTTGCTGGAACCTCAGCGGGTCTGCCCATTGCCGGGACTCGTAGTCGGGCCAGAAGACTCGGCGAACCTCGGTCATTGTCGAGAACCGATTGTCCATTTCGGCAGGGCTTCGATTGGCTTCTCCGGGATAGCTCCAAGACGTGTAGACGCTGACTCGCCGATGCCCCCTCATGTATTTTCTCGGCGCGTGGTCCTGATTGTACGTCCGCCCCGACGTTTCGCTCATGACAGGCCTCTACTGCATCTGCTCGAGCATCTCGGCGAGCGCGGCCTTGACCCTCAAAGCCTTCTTGATCTCATCGCCCGTGAAGTACGGGTACTCGCCGTACTCGAGGAAGCTGTTGCATTGGTGGTCGCGGATGAACCTGACGAACGCAGGCGTGTTGGTCTTCCAGTCCATGGGAAAACCCTCGAGGTTTTCGAAGGCGGTGTTGATTCCGGACTGAGTGAAGAGCACGACCGCGTCCTCGGTGTATTTGTCGAAATCGGTATCGAAGATGCCCTGGTACATGAACCGGGTGTCGTCATCGAAGAGCACCCAACGGAGGTAGTGGAGCTTGAGCGGTGCGAGAAGGTCGGGGTTGGCCTTGAGCGCTTCGGCAATTCGCTGGCCGTAGCCGCGAATGACATCGGCACGTCCCGGCTTGACGTTGGCGATGATCGTGAAGCCATAACATGCGGGGGTCTTCGGGAAAATCGGGCCGTACTTCCCCCTTTCGAGGTGATCAGTCGACCGGGGAATGCTCATGGCCTGGGGCTTGATCTCCATCGGGCTTGCTCTCCATCGCGAGGCTTCCTCTGTTCGTCTCCCTCAAGCTTGTGGTGGGGAGCAGGACCTGCAAGCACGTAGACACCAGCAAACGAGCACACGCTCTCCCGTCATCTCGGAACGCAGGGCCGCGAAGACATGTCTGGTCCGGCGTCATGAGCCTTCTGGCCACCGTGTAATGATGGGAGGGCTCGTCCCCACTTCTCCCGGCTGGCGCTCGCTGCCTTCGCGCGTAGGGGCACAGCCGCCGGCCGCTCGGAAGGCGGCACGGACGCAGACGCCAGCGGAGCTCTGAAGCGATCCGCATGGAGGAGAGCCGCCGCCCTGTCCAGACACAGGGCGGCCTGCGGGCTTGCGCCTACTTCGCGTTGGTGACCATGTCGGCGCGCACCTTGCCGACGATGCCCTCCCACTTCCCGTTGGCGCCGTGGCCGTGGGACTCGCCGTCGTCGCGGAACTTCACGAAGTGGTTGGTCCACTTGGCCCGGCCGCCCTCACAGGCGTTGGAGCCCAGCGTCAAGTCATTGCAGAACCAGTCGGACGTGTTGCAGTAGGCCCCACCCGCGCTGCCCGACACGCCACCCGTGGAGTGGTAGGACACCGCGTCGTCGTCCTGGCCCGGGAGGAGCCCCGAGTACACCTTGCCCTTGGCGCCCGCGAACATGTTGAAGCGGATGCCGCGCGTGGTGTTGTGGTTGTACATGGCGCGCGCGGTGGTCGTCACGAGGTCGCCGACGATGGGGTCCTTCACCGCCCACTCCCCCATGTCCGCCAGCTCGCTCCCACCGCCGGCGCCCGACGCCACGTTCACCCACTTGATGTTCCAGCCCGTCTGCGTCTTCCCGTCGGTGTTTCCACACACACCGCTGGAGTTGGGCGTCGCGTTCTTCTTGTAGCGCGCCGAGCCGCCATACAGCGCCAGCGCGTAGCCAATCTGGAGGTTCCCCGCGCTGTGCACGGCGATGTAGCACCAGTTGTTTCCGGTGCAGTAGCAGTCGAGCGCATCCCGGATGCGCGCGTTCTGCCCGCCAATCCGCTGCCGCCCATCCCAGTTGACGGCCTTCTTGTTCACCCCGGCCGCCGTGGACGCGGGGCCCCAGGCGGAGAAGTCGGCGTAGTTGCCCGGCTTCGTGCCTCCGGAGTTCTTCCCGTGAATCCACAGGGAGTAGTTGGTGGCCAGCGCCTGAGGCGCGAACAGCAGCGCAGCGCCTGCCAGCGCCGCGCGAACGGGAAACCGCATGGGGGACTCCGGGGGGATTGCGAGGGGACGCCACGCTAACAGCGTGCGCGTGTTTCAGCCCATGGCTCCCTTCAAACACATGGAGCTGACCCAGGTGTCGTGAGACCCGGTGTCTCCACCGCGTCTCACGACACGCCGCGTCGCAATGCCTCTCAGGTCCGCATCTTCAGCCGTGTTTCATGCACCGCGTCCCCCACGGCGCCGGGCTTCTCACGCTCGGCGGCGCGCAGCAGGCGGAGGATGCCGGGCCCGAGCACGTCGATTTCGGTGGAGGCATAGGCCTCCGTTCCGAAGCGGCGGATGGTCTCCGTCTGCTGTCGGAGGATGCGCGCGTCCTGCCCGAAGATGTGGAGCGCCACGGGCATGATGAGCGGGAGCGCCGCGCGCACCAACCAGCGGGGCAACGGCAGACGGAACGTCACCACCGCGTACACCAGCGTGTCCCAGTCCGACACGGGCGTCATCGCGGAGGTCACCATGATGTGGCTGGTGTCACCGATGCGGTACTCCACCTGGGCGATGGAGGGCATCAGGAAGCGGTCGAAGTGCTGCACCGTCCCGCCCCCCGGCGCGAGCAGCCGGCCCACGAGCCCGCTGGGACGCGGCTCGCCGATGTATTCCGCCTCCACCTTGTCCGCGCTCCGGCGCACCACCACGTCGATTTCGTTCCGCTTCTCCTCGGTGCGGAACAGCCCGCCATGGAGGTACGCGGTGTGGGGCACGTCCAGCGTGTTCTCCAGCGTGGAGTGCAGCGAGCCAGGGGCCCGCAGCGCGCGGCGCACGGTGGAGTATTCACGCGCCTCCAGCAGGGGGAAGCGGTAGGGCTCCGTGGTGGGCTCGACGCCTGGCGTGGAGTAGACCCAGACGAAGCCATCCTGCTCGCGCGTGGCGTGCGCCGTGGCGCAGCGGGCGCGCGCGCCGGGCTCGCCCAGGAAGCCAGGGATGGCGCGGCACTGCCCCGCGCCGTCGAAGCGCCAGCCGTGATAGCCGCACTGGAGCTGGCCTTCCTTCACCCGGCCCAGCGACAGCGGCACGTTGCGGTGCGGGCAGCGGTCCACCAGGGCCGCGGGCTTGCCGCCCTCGCCCCGGAAGAGCACCAGGGGTGAGCCCTGGAGCGTGCGCGCCAGGGGCTTGTCTCCCAGCTCACGCGAAGCGCAGAGGATGAACCAGGCGTTGGGCAGGTGGACGACGGAGATATGTCCAGCGGGCGTACCGGAGGTGCGCCCCTCCTCGCGAGAGCTCATGGAGCGCACTCTAGTCGGCCTCGACGGCGAGTGAAGGACTCCGCGACAGGGCCGTTCCGGCTTGCCTGGACTCTTCTGGGCGAACACCTCACGCGGGGAGGTCGGCGGCGCGCTGGGCGGCCTCCGGGTTGGGCGTCTGCGGCATGACACCGCCGCCCATCCTCCAGCACGACTCCGAGCACTGGTTGCACATATCCGCGCAGGCCTTCATCACCACGTCCTCGCCCATGCGCGCGCAGGACTCCTCGCAGCGCCCACAGACCTCCGAACAGGCGAAACAGGTGCGGCTGTGCAGCTCCGAGCCCCGCAGCATGAAGTTCGCGCTCGTCTGGCAGATTTCCGCGCAGTCCATCAGCAAGCGCAGGTGGCTGGCCTCCGCATGCTTGCCGCCCTTTCCCAGACAATACGTCAGCGTCTCCATGCAGACGCGGTGACAGGCCAGGCAATCCTCGATGCACTGGCGCAGGTCGCTGTCGGCGTTCATCACTTCGGCTGAGGCCATGGTGTCCACCTCTCCCAGGGTCCGGTACGTTCGAGTTCAAGGGTGGACACCCCCGCGCCGCGCCGGTGGGCCCTGGCGGGCCGCCGCCCGGCCCACAGGCGGCCGCCCACGCAGCGGGGCCTACAGCTTCAGCTTCCGCAGCCGGAGCGCGTTGCCGATGACGGACACCGACGAGAGGCTCATCGCGGCGCTGGCGAAGATGGGGCTGAGGAGCAGCCCGAAGACGGGGTACAGCACGCCCGCCGCCACCGGCACACCCACGGCGTTGTAGACGAAGGCGAAGAAGAGGTTCTGCCGGATGTTGCGCAGCGTGCCCTGGCTCAAGCGGCGTGCCCGGGCGATGGCCCGCAGGTCCCCCTTCACCAACGTCACGGCCGCGCTCTCCATCGCGATGTCCGTCCCGGTGCCCATGGCGATGCCCACGTCCGCCTGCGCCAGCGCGGGCGCGTCGTTGACGCCGTCCCCCGCCATGGCCACCACCCGCCCCTCCTGCTGGAGCTTCCGGACGGCGTCGCCCTTCGCCTCCGGCAGCACCCCGGCGATGACCTCGGTGATGCCCAGCCGCCGCGCCACCGCGTCCGCCGTCGTCTGGCTGTCGCCCGTGAGCATCACCACGCGCAGCCCTTCCTCGCGCAGCAACGCCAGGGCCTCCGGCGTGGAGGACTTCACCGGGTCCTCCACACCGAGCAGCCCCGCGGCCTTCCCCTCCACCGCCACCAGCACCGTCTGGCCGTCGGCCCGCAGCGCCTCTGCGCGGGCGGTCAGGTCCCCCCCATGCACCTGGAGCGCGTCCGTCAGGGCCGCGTTGCCCAGGGCCACCTCGGCGCCCTCCACCCTGCCCACGACGCCCTTGCCCGTGAGCGAGCGGAAGTCCTCCACGGGCGCCAGCGTCACGCCGCGCTCCCTCGCGCCCGCGACGATGGCCGCGGCCAGCGGGTGCTCACTGCCACGCTCCAGGCTCGCGGCCAGCCGCAGCAGCCGCGCCTCCTCGAAGCCCGGCGCGGGCACCACCGTCACGAGGCGCGGCTTGCCCTCGGTGAGCGTGCCCGTCTTGTCCACCACCAGCGTGTCCACCGCCTCCAGCCGCTCCAGCGCCGCCGCGTCGCGGATGAGGACGCCCGCCTGGGCGCCGCGCCCGGTGCCCACCATGACGGACATGGGCGTGGCCAGCCCCAGCGCGCAGGGGCAGGCGATGATGAGCACCGCCACCGCGTTGACCACCGCGTGCGCCAACCGGGGCTCGGGGCCCCAGAGGGCCCACACGCCCGCCGTCACCACCGCCACCGCGATGACCACTGGCACGAAGACGGCCGCCACCTTGTCGGCGAGCCGCTGAATCGGCGCGCGGGTGCGCTGCGCCTCGCTCACCCGCTGGACGATGCGGGAGAGCAGCGTGTCCTGGCCCACGCGCTCGGCGCGCATCACCAGGGAGCCCGTGCCATTCACCGTGCCGCCCGTCACCTGCGCGCCCGGGCCCTTCTCCACGGGCAGCGACTCGCCCGTCACCATGGACTCGTCCACCGCGCTGGTGCCCTGGAGCACCACGCCGTCCACGGGCACCTTCTCACCGGGGCGCACGCGCAGCGAGTCCCCTGGCTGGACGCTCGCGAGCGGCACGTCCTCCTCGTGCCCGCCCGCTTCGATTCGCCGCGCCACCGGCGGCGCCAGGCTCAGCAGCGCCCGCAGCGCCCCGGAGGTCGCGTGCCGGGCGCGCAGCTCCAGCACCTGCCCCAGCGCGACCAGGGTGACGATGACGGCGGCGGCCTCGAAGTAGAGGGGCGCGGAGCCGCCGTGCCCCGTGCGCAGCCCCTGTGGCAGGGCCCGCGGCAACAGCGTGGCGAAGACGCTGAACAGATACGCCGCGCCCGTCCCCAGGGCGATGAGGGTGAACATGTTGAGGTGCCGGTTGCGCACCGACGCCCAGCCGCGCTGGAAGAAGGGCCAGCCCACCCAGAGCACCACGGGCGTGGCCAGCACGAGCTGCGCCCAGGCCAGCACGCCCGCGGACACCGCGTGTTGCACGGGCTGCCCGGGAAGCATGTCCGACATGGCCAGCACGAGCAGCGGCACCGTGAGCACCAGCCCCACGCGGAAGCGCAGCCGCATGGATTGCAGCTCGGGGTCCGGCGGCTCCTCCGCCAGCACCGTGCGCGGCTCCAGCGCCATGCCGCACTTGGGGCAGCTCCCCGGGCCGTCCTTCACCACCTCCGGGTGCATGGGGCACACGTACTCCACGCGGGACGCCTGGACGGGGAGCGACTCGGGCTCCAGCGCCATGCCGCACTTGGGGCAGGCGCCGGGATGCGACTGACGGACCTCCGGGTCCATGGGGCAGACGTACATGGCACCCGGCGAGGGGGGCGGTTCCGGCGCGGTCTCCGCGGATGAGAGGTAGCGCTCCGGGTCCGCGCGAAACCGCTCCCGGCACCGGGGATTGCAGAAGGCGTAGGTCAGCCCGGCGTGCTCCAGGTGGCCGCCCTTCGGGGCGCTCGGGTCGACCTTCATGCCGCAGACGGGGTCGATGGCGGGCGGCTCCCCGGCCGGAGAGGGAGGAGGCGTGTGGGGTTGGGACATGGGCTTTGAAGCTCCTTTCGCCCAGGCCAACGAAGCACCCGGCCGGCTCTTACAGGGCGTCCCTCCAGAGGTAAGCGCTCCTCTGGCCACGGACATTTACTTTGCTCTCAAACAACGTAGCCTCCCGCCCATGGCAGGTCGTCGCGAACCCCTGGATGAGGAACAGCGAGCCCTTCACGACTCCTGGGACACGGTGCTCCGCACGGTGGGCCGGGTGGTGCTGAGCACGGTGCTCATCTGGGGCGTGTGCTCGGCGCTGCGGTATGGCGTCCACGCCACCAGTGACAGGCTGCTGGCCTTCGCGTCGGGGCGGAGCCTCTGGTGGGCGCCGCTGGTGCTCGCGGGTGTGCTGCTGCTGGGCGGGCTGCTGCGCGGCCTGCTCAACCGGCGGCCCGGCTGGAGCGACGTGGCCTCGGACGGGGTGAACGTCGCGCTCCACAACTACCACATCACCTACGAGGACCCGGCGGACGACCCGCGCCCGCGCTACTCGCTGCCCGCCATCCGGCTGGCCCTGCGCAAGGCGGTGGCCACACTGCTGACGTTGGGCACCGGCGCGTCGGGCGGGCTGGAGGGTCCGGTGGTGCTGGTGGGCGAGTCGCTGGGCGCGGGCGTGGCCCGCCTCACCCGCGCCCGCTCCGAGCACACGCTGCGCACCTGTCAGCTCGCGGGCATCACCGCGGCGGTGGGGACGCTGCTCAACGCGCCGTTCGCCGCCGCGCTCTTCGCGCTGGAGGTCGTCTACGGCAACCGCATCGTCTACCGGAAGCTGGCGTACTGCCTGCTGGCGGGAATCATCGCGTACGCGCTCAACAACCGCTTCCTCGGCTTCAAGCCCATCTTCGTGGCGCCGCCGCACGCGCACACGTACACGCTGGCGGAGTACGGACTCACCGCGCTGGTGGCCGTGGCGGTGTCCGCGCCCATCGCGCTGCTGTTCGGCCTGTCGATGAAGCACACGCGCCAGGTGGTGGAGCGCGCCAGCCCCGTGCTGCGCGGCGCCATGGGCGCGCTGTGCACCGTCCTGGTGTCCGGAGGGCTCTACTACGGCGTGGGCATGGACTTCCGGCACGTGCTGGGCATGGGCGAGTACACCATCGCCCAGCTGTTCGCGGGCACGCCAGGGCCCCTGTCGCTGTGGTGGTACCTGCTGCTCGTCGTGGGTGGAAAGCTGCTCACGACCAGCTTCACGGTGCAGTCGGGTGGCTCGGCGGGCATGCTCATCCCGTCCATGGTGCTGGGCGGCGTGTCGGGCGCGGCCACCGCGCAGCTCCTCGCGTCGGTGACGGGCACGGGGCCCGCGGACGTGACGGTGTTCGTGGTGGTGGGCATCGCCTCCGCGCTGGTCGCCGTGGTGGGCGTGCCGCTGGCGGCCATCGCGCTGGTGCTGGAGGTGTTCGGCTCCGCGTATGGACCGCCCGCCGTCCTCGCCTGCTGCGTCACGTATGTGCTGACGCTGCGGCTGTCCGTCTACAACGAGCAGCGCCGCGTAGAGGCGGTGGCGGAGCCTGTCGCGGAGACTTGAGTGGGTGTACGCCAGGGGCGCACGCCCCCCGGCGACATGATGCCGCGCGACAAAACGCCACAGCTCCGCCCGGTCGTGCTCCAGGCACAGTGCCGTGCCATGAAAAAGCACGCCTCCATTGCTTCGCTTCCCAGCCTGGGCCGGATGCTGGCCCTGACCACCGTGGCACTCCTGGCGCTGCCCGCCTGCGGTGATGACGGCGCCACCACTGAGCAACTCCAGGCCGCGGAGGACCAACGCCGACAACTCGCGCAGCAAGTCACGGAGCTCGAAGCGGAGGTCACCCGGCTCGAAGCCCAGCTCGCACAGCAGCAGCAGGACGCGGAAGAAACACAGGCGGAGCTGGCTGACATCTCCCAGCAGCTCGACGAGGCCCGGGCGCTGCTGGCATCCCAGGACTGGGAGGGCGTCTATCAACAGCTCACCCAGGTGCGCGCGGAGCTTGCAGACCTCCGGGCCCAGTTGGCCGCCATGGAAGGCAGCCTGGAGCTGAACGCGGCCTTCGTCTTCGGCACCACGCCATTCGCCCTGGACCAGGCGTACTCCACCGCGGGCGGAGACACCGTCACCTTCTCCCAGGTGCGCTACTGGCTCTCCAACGTGACGCTGCTCAAGCAGGGCGGCACCACGGCGGCGCTGGCCGACAGCTACCACCTCATGGAGGTCATCAACGCGCAGGAGCTGGAAGGCACCTCGAACCCCGTGACGCTTCCCGCCAACCGCCGCGAGCGCGTCCAGGCCCGCGCGGTCCCCGCGGGCACCTACACCGGAATCCGGTTCAGCATCGGCGTGGACCCTTCCTTCAACGATGACCTGAGCCGTCATTCGGGCGAGCTGCATGTCCTCCAGAACATGGCCTCCGTGAGCTGGATGTGGTTCACCAGCTACATCTTCACCAAGACGCACGGCACCTACCTGACGGCCCAGGGCACGCAGGGCGTCTTCACCTGGGACACCGGCACCAACGCCAACTACCGCACGGTGGAGCTCCCGTTCCCCACGCCCGTCACCGTCAACGCCCAGAAGCACCTGGCGGTGAACGTGCAAGCCAACGTGGAGACCCTGTTCACGGCGCTCAGCCCGCGCACCACGCCCAGCATTGGCGCCACGCAGAGCGCCGAGAGCGCCACGCTGTCCGACAACTTCGCCGGCATGTTCTCCCTGGTGTCGGTGGAGAACTCCGACCGATGAACCCCGCCGCGCCTTGGGGCCTGGCCGCGCCGTTGCTGGCCCTGCTCCTCCTGGGCGCGTGTGGAGAGGGGGTCCCACCACCAGTCGAGGAGGGCCCCTTCCCGCGGCACCTCCCCGTGGGGATGACCGTCATCCCCTCTCCCCCGGACAACCCGCTCATGCCCGAGGGCATCGCCCTGGGCCGTTGGTTGTTCCACTCGCCGCGGCTGTCCTCCAATGGCCAGGTGTCCTGCGCCACCTGCCATGCCCAGGTGAGGGCCTTCGCGGACGACGCGGCGCTCACCCGGCGCGGCGTCAGCGGGCGTCCCTTGGTGCGACACGCCCCCGCGCTCATCAACCTGGCGTGGATGGAGGGACTCTTCTGGGATGGTGGCGCGAAGAACCTGGAGTCCCTGTCGCTGGCGCCGCTCACGCACCCAGATGAGATGGGCAACGACCAGCTCCCGTCCATGATGGCGCGGCTGGCCGCGGAGCCGGAGGTTGTCGAGCGCTTCGAGCGCGCCTTCGGCCCAGACAGCCTCACCCTGAGCAACCTGCTGCGCGCCCTGGCGCAATTCCAACGGACGCTCGTCTCCGCGGACTCCCGCTATGACAGGTGGCGCCGGGGCGAACCGGGAGCGGACCTGAGGCCCCAGGAGCAGCACGGGCTGGCGCTCGTCCAACGGCACTGCGCGACGTGCCACGCCACGGAGCTCTTCACCGACAACGCCTACCACAACAACGGGTTGGACCCGGATGCTGCCTTTGGTGAAGGCGAGGCGGAGTCGCGAGGCAGGGGACGCGTCACGCAGCGCCCCGAGGACGCGGGGCGCTTCAAGACGCCCACCCTTCGCAACGTGGCCGTCACCGCGCCCTACATGCATGACGGACGGCTCGCGACCCTGGAGGACGTCCTGGAGCACTACCGCGGCGGCATGGTGGCCTCCACCACGCTCGACGCCGCGTTCCAGCGCGAAGGCCCGTCTCCTGGGCTGTCGCTGGATGACGCGGAGAAAGACGCCATCCTCGCCTTCCTCCACGCCCTGACAGACGAACCGTTCCTCACCACGAGGGACCTGGCACCCCCACCGTGAGCACCTCGGCACTCACGGCACGGTCGCCGGGTCCGAGAACCGCGGGTCCGTCAGGAACTCCGTGTCGGTGAGCGACTCGAGGAACGCCAGCACGTCTTCCTTCTCCTGCGCCGTCAAGGTGAAGCCACGCACGAAGCCACTCTGCAGCGGACTGGCCTCGCCGCCGCTCACCAGCCGCGCGTGCCCGCCCGCGGCGTAGTGGTCCAGCACGTCCGACAGCGTGGCCAGGCTACCGTCATGCATGTACGGCGCGGTGACGGCCACGTTGCGCAGCGACGGCGCGCGGAAGCGCCCCATGTCCTCCGGACGGCCCGTCAGCTCGATGAGGCCCGGGTCCTCGGCCGGATACGTTCCCTGACCGTCCTCGTTGTAGAGGCCCGTGTTGTGAAAGGGCAGGATGGGCTCGAACGTCGCCTCGTGCACCGTGGCGTCCTGGAAGTTGAAGCCGGAGTGGCAGTGGTCACACTCCAGCCGCTCCGAGAAGAACAACTCCATGCCCCGCTTCTGCTGCCGCGTCATGGCCTCCACTTCATCGCCATACACATAGCGGTCATACGCGGAGTTGCCGGAGATGAGGCTGCGCTGGAACGACGCCAGCGCCCGCGTCAGCGTGGCCACGGACACGGGCTGCACGGCCTCCGGAAACGCGCGCTGGAACTCCGCCTCCAACTCCGGGACCGCGCGCAGCCGGCCGAGCAGCTCCTCTTCCCTGTCCCCGAAGCCCAGCTCCACCGGCTCCTTGCCGAACAAGGGCACCAACGCCTGCGCCTCCAGCGTCGTGAGCGAGGGGTTCGCCCAGGTGAGGCTCGTGGCATAGGCCACGTTGGCCAGCCCCTGGGAGTTGCGGCGGTGCGTCTCACCCGTGCTGCCCTGCGATGTCACCAGGGGCTCGGTGAAGGCGCGCGCCGGGTCATGGCAGGACGCGCAGGACTGCGTCTCGTTCCGTGACAGGCGCACGTCGAAGAAGAGCCTCCGCCCCAACTGCACCTTCTCCTCCGTCATCGGGTTGTCCGCGGGCACTCGCGGCGTGGGAAATCCCGCGGGCAGCTTCCACTCGTAGGTCTCCACCTCGCCAGCCTTGTCGCCACAGCCCGCCGCCAGCCAGGCCACCACCGCCAGCCCCCCTGCTCGTCTTCCCACGCGCCACGCCATGACGTCCTCTCCTACTCCGCCTTGATGAACGCCTGAGGCCCCGGTGCCCCCTCCTGGCTCCGGTGCGTCAGCCCCATCCGGCTGAACACGGGCGCGCAGTCCGGGTCCGTCTGCTGCGACATGCACCCCACGGAGGTGTTGGGCACCGCCGCGTTCTCATCCAGGTTCGAGCCAGCGAAGAGCGCCCCCACGTCCAGCACCACCTTGCCAGACGCCAGGTTGAACGAGTCCAGCGCCACCTCCGGACGGTTGCCGAACGTACAACCCGCGGTGCCGTGCGTCTGCCCCTCCGGCGGCGGTGCACAGTCCGTGCTCCCCAGGTGCATGACGTGCCCCTCGGGCAGCCCCGTCGTCCGGCCTTCGATGCGCGTGAAGAGGTAGCCCGAGCGCCAGCTCCAGTAGAGGCTCGTGTCGTTCAGCGGCGAAGGCGCCGTGGACACGTCGAGGTGGTTCTGCGTCTCCGGCACGCCCAGCTTGAAGCGCAGGCCCGTGTAGTTGCCCTCGGGCGCGGTGCCGGTGATTCGAAGGTTCATCGCCTCCGTCCCCTGGGTGCACTGCCCCGACTTGTCCGCGAAGTCGAGCAGCGCCGTGCCCTGGGTCTGCCACCGCCGGTCCTCATCGAGCGCCAGCGGCACCTCGGTCCCCTCGTCCGTGACGAGCCGGACGTCGTGCAGGTACACGCGCAGGTCCATGGGCTCGTACGTCGTCCCCGTTGTCCCCACCCCGGTGTAGGTGCGGCCACATGCGAAGGGCTCGCTGCCCACCCGGGCCTCGAAGGGGATGGCGAACTCCGCTTCGCCACCACCACAGCCCACGGCGCCCAGCAGCGCGAAGGGAAGCATACGGACGGCACGACGATGAGCGGACACCATGGCGGACTCCCTTGGAATGGAGTCTTCGGCGTAACGCAATCCCGCCGGGTGGAGAACGTGGCAAGTTGCCACAGGCCAAAGTACTTGCCCCATGGAGGGCAGCAGGCGGCCAGCCTCAGTCGCCTTGCACGTTGTAGCCCGCGTCGCCGTAGGGCTTGAGCCGGTCCAGCCAGAGCGCCTCCAGCACCTTCAGCTCCTCCTGCGGCGCCACCCTGGGCTCGTCAGAGGGCTTCAGCACGTCGAGCACCTCGAAGGCGAACTGCTCCGCCCCGTAGCGCCTCCAGTCCTCCAGCAGTGTGGGCAGGCGGTCCATGCCCGTGGACAGCTCGAAGCGGATGCGGTTGAGCATGCCCTGGACGTTGGCGCTCGCGCCCACCAGCACCTTGCCGTTGGCGAGGCAGCGCACGGCGTACACGCCCATGGGCGGCGGTGCTTCCTTATAGGAACGCTTCAGCTCGGAGCGGCGGGAGTCAGCGGACATGGGAGACCTCGTGTCTGGAAAAGTTGAAGCGTGGGAGGGCGAATGCCGGGTGAACCGCTGGGCGAGCCGGGCCTGCGCGGCCCCGTCCCTTGGCGCCATCCAATCGCGGCCCGTGCGCGCCCAGTCCGCATCCGAGGGGTCGGCACCCAGCGCCTGGACGAGGCTGGCCTCGCAGACGAAGAACTGCTCGCGGAACGGAAACAGGAAGCCGCCCTGCATCCGCAGGGAGTCGGCGGCCTCCGCATAGGAAGAGAACCAGCGGTTGAGGTGGGCGCCGCCCACGAGGGCGAGCAGGGGCTCGAAGTCGACCTCGCGCACCTGCTTCAGCTCGACCCAGGTGGCGTACCCCTGCTCACGCGCGATGACAGCCAGCGCATGCTTGCGCTGAACCGATGCCTTCCGCGCGAGCACCTCGCCCAGGGTCAGCCCCGCGAAGCCGGGCAGGACGCGCAGTCGCTCCGCTGCCTGGGCCGCGCGCGACGCCTCCGTCGAGGCCAGCTCCTTGAGCAGGAGTGACGCGCGGACCTTGCATTCGTGGAGGGAGACGACGGTTCGCATGAAAAGTCCCTTGGCGTCGGCCCTCACCCGTTCGTGGGCCGTGGAAGGAACTCATCTGGAACTGTCGAGCGGCGGAGCGAAGCGAGGGTGACGTCGTCTTTTCGGGCAGGCGCCCCTCGGCACCTGGGCGGGAGTTAACGAAGCGAACCGTCCCCGCGCAAGCGCTTTCAGACGTCCGCCGAGCCGGGCACCGAGGCCCCGCCTGCCCGGTGGGACGGCTTGCACGAGCAGTCCAGACACCCGTGCGCGGCGCAGCTGCCGCAGCTTCGCTCCAGTTGCTTCTTCAGCGCCTGGCGGGCCCGGTGGAGCCGCACGCCCGCGTTGTTCGCGGTGATGCCCGCCGCGCGCGCCACGTCCGGGACACCGCGCTCCTCCAGGTCCACCTGCCGCAGGATGTCGGCGTACTCCGGCTTGAGCGTGGGCACCAGCTCACCCACGCACGCGCAGATGGCCTGCTTCAGCGCCGTGTCCACCGTGGCCTCCGCCGCCTCCTGGGCCTCCCGCTCCAGCGCGCGCCCCTCCGCCGCCTGGCGCCGGTAGTGGTCCACCAGCGCGTTGCGCAGCAGCCGGTAGAACCACGCCACCGCGCCCTCGCCCTCCTTCAGCGCGCCGCCCTTCTCTAGTGTCCTCACGAAGGCCGCCTGGAGGAGCTCCTCCGCGGTGGCGCGGCTGCCCACGCGCCGCTCCAGGAAGGCGAGGAACTGGCGGTGGTTGTCCACCAGCGCACGCGCCACCTCGTCACTCAGTGCTCCGGTCTCCGTCACGCCGCGCTCCTTTCCCACCCATCATCTGCACATTCCGGCTCCGTGTTTTCAACGCGTTGACGCCGGCCTCCGCCCCGGGCACCGGGCATTCCCACTAAATCCTGACGTGAGCGGAAGCTGCCGTGACGGAGGTGAAACCACGCGAGGCATTGACAGACACCGGGGTCCACGCTTATTTCGTCCGCAGCATCAAGAGCGGCCTCCGCCTCGCGCGGTGGCCCGACAACCTGGAGACGGACCTCCAAGGTGTCCAAACGATGCGGTTCGAGGAGCAAGGGCTCCCCGAGCAATCCAAGCGTCCGAGGCCGGAGGGCTCCCTCCCGCTTCGGTGAGAGAGGACCTCCGTGGTTCCATCCACCTGCTCCGCCCCCGCACCGTTGACCACCGCGCGCCCCGTGTTCTGCCGCGTCGTCGCCACGCATCGAATGCGCTGGCCCGGCGGCGCGCGCTAGTCCGCCAGGGCTCCGACTCCCCTCCCCGTCTTCCTTCCCTCCGTGGGCGCTCGCGCGCCGCGTCTGGCCGGCGTGTGTCCGGCACAGGGCGCCGCGTCTGCCCTTCCCTTTCGCATCAAGGCCCGCCGGCCCCTTCGAGGTTCTTCAATGAGCAGCACGTCCCTGCAGGTGATGAAGTTCGGTGGCACGTCCGTGGGCTCGCCCGCGCGGCTCCACCAGGTGGTGGAGCTGATTGGCAAGCACGCGCGGCAAGGCCCGCTGGCGGTGGTCGTCTCCGCGATGGGGGACACCACCGACTGGCTGCTGGACGCGGCCCGCCTCGCCAGCGAGGGTGACCTGGAAGGCGCGCTCGCGGTGGCCACGCGCATCGCCGACCTGGCGAAGGCCAACGCCGCGGCGCTGGCGCCCGGACAGGCCACCGCGCTGGCGGAGCGTGTCGACGGGCTCCTCGCGCCGCTGCGGCAGCTGCTCCAGGGCGTCTGCCTCACGCGAGAGTGCTCCGCCCCCACGAGAGACCGGGTGCTGTCGTTCGGTGAGGTGGTGTCCGCCACGCTGCTGGCGGAGCTGCTCACGGCCCACCGCACGCCCGCCACCTTCCGCGACGCGCGCCAGCTCCTGGTGACGGATGACCGCTTCGGCGCGGCGCGCGTGGACCTCGTCCGGACGCGGGAGCGGCTCCAGGCCGCGCGGGAGACGTGGGGCCCCGAGGTGTCCGTCCTCCCTGGCTTCATCGCCGCCACGCCGGATGGACGCACCACCACGCTGGGCCGCAACGGCTCCGACTACACCGCCGCGCTGGTGGCCCAGGGCCTGGGCGCGTCGGAAGTCACGGTGTGGACGGACGTGCTCGGCCTGCACACCGCCGACCCGGACCTGGTCACGGATGCGTACCCCGTGGCGCACCTCACCCACGGCGAGGGCCTGGAGCTGGCCGCGGTGGGCGCTCGCATGCTGCATCCGCGCACGATGATTCCGCTCATCGAGTCCGGAATCTCGCTGCGCATCCGCAACACCATGGAGCCAGAGCACCCGGGCACGCTCATCGACGCCATCGGCTCGCGCGACGGCCAGCGCCCCGCCTGCATCGCGACGCGCGAGGACCTGGCGCTGCTGGGCATCGAGGTGCGCAAGCTGTCCGACCAGTTCCAACTGGGCGAGCGCGTGCTGGCCGCGCTGCGCGAGGCGCGCGTCACGGTGTGGATGACCGCGCAGTCCGCCAATGGCCAGTCGCTGGCCGTCGTCGTTCCCCGTCCAGACGCGGAGCACGCGCGGTCCGTGCTCGCCGCCGAGCTGGCGCAGGAGCTGTCACGCCGCGAGGTGGAGCCGCTGGAGGTCCGCCAGCCGGTGACGCTGCTGACGCTGGTGGCGGAGACCATGGGCCACGGCGTCAACGTGGCCGGGCGCTTCTTCAGCGCCCTGGGCGCGGTGGGCGTCAACGTGCGCGCCAGCGCCCAGGGTGCCAGCTCCCGCTCCCTCTCGTGCGTCGTCGACGCGGCGGACACCGCCATCGCCGCGCGCACCACCCACGCGGCCTTCAACCTGGCCCATCAGCAGGTCAGCCTCTTCGTCCTCGGCCGGGGCACGGTGGGCGGACAACTGCTGGCCCAGCTGCGCGCACAGCAGGCGCTGCTCCGGGACAAGCACGGCATCGCGCTGCGCGTCGTGGGGCTCGCGGACAGCCGGCGCGCGCTCTTCGACGCGGCGGGGCTCGCGCTCGACGGCGTGGAGACGCGGCTGGAAGGCGAGGCGCCCCAGGCGCCCACCCGGGTCCCCTTGCTGGACGCGCTCCGGCGCCTGCCCGTCCCCATCCTGGTCGACTGCACCGCCGCGGGCGGACTGGAGGCGCTCTACACGGAGGCCTTCCAGCGCGGCATCCACGTGGTGGCGGCCAACAAGAAGCCCCTGGCGCTGCCGTGGGAGGCCCGCGAAGCGCTGGTGGACACGGCGCGCCGCAACCACGTCGCGTACCACTACGAGACGACGGTGGCGTCCAGCCTGCCCGTCATCGACACGCTGGCGAACCTGGTGCGCACCGGTGACACCGTGCGCCTCATCACCGCGTCCCTGTCCGGCAGCCTGGGCTTCATCTGCAACGAGCTGACGGCCGGCGTGCCCCTGTCCCGGGCCGTCCGCACCGCCCGGGAGCGCGGCTTCACGGAGCCGGACCCTCGCGAGGACCTGGGCGGCACGGACGTCGCGCGCAAGGCGCTCATCCTCGCCCGGGAGCTGGGCCTGCCGCTCTCCCTGTCGGACGTGGCGCTGGAGCCCTTCGTCGCCACGGATGCGTGCGCCAGCGTGGAATCGCTCTTCCAGGTGCTCGCCACGAAGGACGCGGCCTACGCGGAGCGCGTGGCCCGCTGCCGTCACGCCGGCACCGTCCTGCGCTACCTGGCGCGCATCGACCCGTCAAAGGCGGGCACGGGCAGCCCTGTCATCCGCGTGGGCCCCGTGGGCGTCGAAGCAGGCCACCCCGCGGCGGACCTCCGCGGCTCCGAGTCCTTCGTCTCCTTCACCACCACCCGCCACAGCGACTTCCCGCTCACCGTCCGAGGCGCGGGCGCGGGCGGCGCCGTCACCGCGTCCGGCGTGCTGGCGGACATCCTCAAAATCTCCCAGACGCTGCGCGGACGATGAAAGGGCTCCTGCCATGAAACTCGCCACTGCCCTCGTCCACGCCGGCGTGCGCCGCGACCCCACCACCGGCGCGGTCGCCGTCCCCATCTACCAATCCGCCACCTTCCAGCACCCCGCGCTCGGGCAGTCCACCGGCTACGACTACTCGCGCACGCGCAACCCCACCCGCTCCGCGCTGGAGGACGCGCTGGCGCAACTGGAGGGCGGCAGCCGGGGCCTGGCCTTCAGCTCCGGCATGGCGGCGCTGCACTGCGCCCTCCAGCTCTTCGGGCCGGAGGACCACGTCCTCCTCACCGAGGACCTCTACGGCGGCACCTACCGGCTGGTGGACCGCATCCTCCACGTCCCCCGCACCTTCGTGGACACCTCGCGGCCTGGCGCCGTGCGGGACGCGCTGCGCCCCAACACCCGCGCCATCGTCGTGGAGACGCCCACCAACCCGATGATGCGCACCGCCGACCTCGCAGAGCTGGCGGCCATCGCCCACAAGGCCGGGGCGCTGCTCATCGTCGACAACACCTTCCTCACGCCGTGGCTCCAGCGCCCGCTGGAGCTGGGCGCGGACCTCGTCGTGCACAGCGCGACGAAGTATCTGGCCGGGCACAACGACGTCGTCGCGGGCGCGCTGGTGGTCAAGGACGCGGCGCTGGGCGAGCGGCTCGCGTACCTCCAGAACGGCATCGGCGCGATTCTGGGTCCGCAGGACGCGTACCTGGTGATTCGCGGCCTGAAGACGCTGGCCCTGCGCATGGAGCGGCACCAGGCCAACGCGCGGGAGGTGGCCGCTTGGCTGCGTGCCCACCCGGGCGTGGAGCGCGTCTTCTATCCCGGCGTGGGCGGGATGCTGTCCTTCACCGTCGCCCACGCGGCCCTGGTGCCCCAGGTGCTCGCGTCCGTGCGGCTGTGTCTCTTCGCCGAGTCGCTCGGCGGCGTGGAGACGCTCATCACCTACCCCACCACGCAGACCCACGCTGACATCCCCGCCGAGCGCCGGGAGGCGCTGGGCATCTCCGACCGGCTGCTCCGGCTCTCCGTAGGAATCGAGGACTCCCATGACATCGTCGCCGACCTGGCCCACGCGCTTCGCGACCCGGCTGCTGCACACGGGGCATGAGCAGGACCCCGCCACGGGCGCCGCCGCCGTCCCCATCTACCAGGTGTCCATGTTCGACCAGCCGGGCCTGGAGACGCCCGGCGAGTTCGACTACGCGCGCTCCGGCAACCCCACGCGCAAGGCCCTGGAAGGCGTGCTCGCGGCGCTGGATGAAGGTCACGCGGCGTTCGCCTTCGGCTCCGGCATGGCCGCCGTGTCCAGCGTGCTGATGCTCTTCAACGCGGGCGACCACGTCGTGGTGACGGACGACTGTTACGGCGGCACCTACCGGGTGCTCACCCGCGTCTTCAGCCGCTTCGGTCTGCAAGCCACCTTCGTGGACACCAGCGACCCGGACGCCGTGCGCGGCGCCCTCCGCCCCAACACGCGGGCGCTGCTGGTGGAGAGCGTGAGCAATCCCTTCCTCAAGCGCACCGACATCCCCGCGATGGCACAGGTGGCCCAGGCGCACGGGGCGCTGCTCATCGTGGACAACACGTTCCTGTCCCCGGCCCTCTCGCGCCCGCTGACCGAGGGCGCGGACATCGTCATCCACTCCGCCACCAAGTACCTGGGCGGCCACAGTGACGTCGTCGCCGGGGCCGCGGTGGTGAAGACGCCCGCGCTCGCGCGGGAGCTCGGCTTCCTCCAGAACGCGGTGGGCGCGGTGCTGGGCCCCCAGGACTGCTTCCTCCTCCAGCGAGGCATCAAGACGCTGCAGGTCCGCCTGGAGCGGCAGGTGCGCACGGCGGGGGCCCTGGCGAGGTGGCTCACCGCGCGGCCGGAGGTGCGGCAGGTCTTCTATCCGGGCACGGGCGCGGTGGTGTCGTTCCGGCTGGCCCAGGACACGCTGGCGGCGCCCTTCGTGGAGTCGCTCCAGCTCCCCCTGCTGGGCGTTTCGCTGGGCGCGGTGGAGAGCATCGTCACCGTCCCGGCGCGGCACTCCCACGCCGCCGTCCCCGCCGCCGAGCGGGAGCGCCGGGGCATCACCGACGGGCTCATCCGCTTCTCCGTGGGACTGGAGGACCTGGAGGACCTGCAAGAGGACTTCGGGCGGGCCTTCACGCAGGCAGGCCGCGCTGCGGCGTAGGCCACCCGGCGATTCCTGACGTGCTCCTTGCGCGCCGTGCCCGGTCCGAGCATGACAGGGGCACGCGCGCGGGGCCCTCCCTGCCCCGCCAGCCGAGGGAGTGCGCACATGGCCTTGCGGTTCAAGAACCTCGATGGCAGCGGGCCGCAGCCGTTCAGCAGCGTCTTCAAGTGGGCCGTGGCCGACAAGCTCGCCGGCCGCCGCCGCAAGTCCCCCGCCCGCGCCGAGGTCCCCCGCGTGGCGCCCGACCTCGCGCTGCTCGCCACGCCGCCCGCGCCGGGAGAGGGCGCCCGGCTGACGTGGCTGGGACATGCGAGCTGGCTCGTGCAGTTGGACGGGCTGTCCCTGCTCATCGACCCGGTGCTGCGCGACGCCATCAACGGCGTCATCCGGCGCAACGTCCCGCCAGGCGTCCCGGTGGAGAAGCTGCCGCCCATCACCGCCAGCCTCGTCTCCCACAACCACTATGACCACCTGGACCTGCCCACGCTGGAGCAGGTGGGGGCGCCCATCGTCACCGGCCTGGGCCATGCGCCGGTGTTCCGGGGCTCGGGCCTGAACGTCACGGAGCTGGACTGGTGGCGCTCCACGCAGGTGGGCGCCGTCACGGTGCACTTCGTGCCCTCGCAGCACTGGAGCCGCCGCGGCCTCAACGACGTCAACGAGATGCTCTGGGGCGGCTTCGTCATCGAAGGCTCCAGCGCCCGCGTCTTCCACTCCGGCGACACCGCCTACTTCGAGGGCTTCAAGGAGATTGGCCAGCGCTACCCGGGCATCGACGCGGCCATGCTGCCCATTGGCGCGTATGACCCGGCCTGGTTCATGCGCCGCCAGCACATGAACCCCGAGGAAGCCGTGCAGGCCTTCGAGGATTTGGGCGCCGCGCGCTTCCTGGCCATGCACTGGGGGACGTTCAAGCTCACCGACGAGCCGCTCGACGAGCCGCCCCGACGCCTGGACGCGGAGTGGACCCGGCGGGGCCTGGCGCGTGAGCGCGTCGAAGTGCTGCCGGTAGGTGGAACACTCACCGTGCGCCACGGTTGAAACCCACCAGGGGCTATGTTGTGGGAAGGGCATGCTCCTGCCCACCCTCCTCGCCCTGACGCTGCATCAGGCGCCGTCGTCCCTCACCACCGTCTCCGAACAGAGCGGCTGGAAGCGCACGGGCCGCTACCCGGAAGTGGAGTCCCTCTGCCGCGCCTTCCCCAAGGCGTTCCCCGGCAAGGTCCGCTGCAACACGCTCGGCACCACGCCGGAGGGCCGGCCGCTGCTCGCGCTCGTCGCCAGCGCGGATGGCACCCTCACGCCCGCCGCCGCGGCGCGCAAGCAGCGCCCCGTCGTCTTCTTCCAGGGCGGCATCCACTCCGGTGAGATTGACGGCAAGGACGCCGGCTTCTGGCTGCTGCGTGACTTGCTCGCCGGGAAGGAGCAGCCCGGCGTCCTCAAGCGCGTCACCGCCGTCTTCGTCCCCGTCCTCAACGTGGACGGCCACGAGCGCTTCGGCCCCAACCACCGGCCCAATCAAAATGGCCCCGAGGAGATGGGCTGGCGCGCCACCGCGCAGAACCTCAACCTCAACCGCGACTACGCCAAGGCGGAGGCCCCGGAGATGGTGGCCCTGCTGAAGTACCTCCACGCGTGGGACCCGCTCGTCTACGCCGACCTGCACGCGACCAACGGCGCCAAGTTCGAGCATGACGTGTCCGTGGGCATCGAACCGCAGAAGTCCGGGCCGGCCCCGCTGCGCGCGCTGGGCGTGAAGCTGCGCGAGGCGCTCTTCACCGAACTGGAGTCCCAGCAGCACCTGCCCGTGCCCTTCTACCCGTCCTTCATCGAGGACGATGACCCCCGCTCCGGCTTCGCCTACGGCGTGCCGCCGCCGCGCTTCAGCCACGCCTACTGGGCCTCGAATCGCCGCTTCGGCGTGTTGGTGGAGACGCACTCGTGGAAGCCCTATGCGCAGCGCGTGAAGGCCACGCGGAATGTCGTGGCGAGCCTGCTGCGGCTGGTGGCCCGCGACGGCGCCACCCTGCGCGCGGCGGTGAAGGCGGCGGACGCGGCGGACGCGGCCGGCAAGACGCGCGAGGTGGTGCTCGCGTGGAAGAACACCGAGCAGCAGCGGACCATCGACTTCCGGGGCTATGCCTACGAACGAGGCGCCTCCGACGTGTCCGGCCAGACGTGGATTCGCTATGACGACACGAAGCCCCAGGTCTGGAAGGTGCCCTACTTCGAGGCGATTCAGCCCGCGCTCACCGCCTCGCTGCCCGCCGGCGGCTACCTGGTCCCGCCCGCGCACGCCGCCTGGGTGGAGGCGAAGCTGGCCGCGCACGGCCTGCGCTCGAAGCGCCTCTCCAAGCCCGTGGCCAGCGCGGCGGTGGAGCGCTTCCGCGCCACCGAGACGAAGTGGAGCACCCAATCCGTGGAGAACCGGCAGACGCTCAACGTGAAGGGGGCGTGGGAGCCCCAGACGCAGGCCCTGCCCGCGGGCACGCTGTACGTGCCAGTGGCGCAGGAGGGCGTGGAGCTGGTGGCGCACCTGCTGGAGCCCATGGCGCCGGACTCGCTGGTGTCCTGGGGCTTCTTCAACGCCCACTTCGAGCAGAAGGAGTACGTGGAGGACTACGTGCTGGAGCCCTTCGCGCGGGAGCTGCTCGCGAAGGACGCCGCGGTGAAGGCGGAGTGGGAGGCGAAGCTGAAGGACCCGGCCTTCGCCAAGGACGCACGCGCCCGCCTGCGCTTCTTCTATGAGCGCCACCCGGCCCGCGACGTCCAGCTCCGCGTCTACCCGGTGCTGCGCATCCAGGCCGCGCCCCAGGGGCTGGCGGTGGCGAGGCCCGCCACGCCGTAGGCGGCCTGGCCGTGAAATGAAGACGCCCCGGAGCCAGCAGGCCCCGGGGCGTCTTTCTTTCAGCCCTGCAGACTCCGGCCTCCTGCTTCAACGAAGGCCGGAGCGCTCGCGCATCATCAGCCGATGATGCCTTCGCAGGCGCAGTAGCTCTGGTTGCAGGTCGCGTTCGGGCCGCAGCCGCCGCAGTCCGACTTGCAGGCACAGGCGCACGTGTTGGGGTCCGCCTGGTACCGGTCACCACAGTTCAGCGCCCCGGTGTCACACACGCAGCCGCACACGTTCGAGTCGAACATGAAGCCCGGCGCGCAGGTGGCCGACTGGGCGCACGAGCACGAGCAGGTGTCCGTGTTGCATGTCTCGTAGGTGCCGCACGTGCCGCCGCAGTCCGGCGCGCAGGTGAAGGCGCACACCGCGGGGTCCGTGTTGCACACCTGGCCCGGGTCACCGCCGCCGCCGCAGTCCGACGGGCACTCGCACTGGTCCGTGGTGCGGTTGCACGTCAGCTTGCCTTCACAGAAGTCCGGGTCGTTCGGGTCGTGGTACGGGTCCGCCGCGCAGGGCGCGGGGATGCCGTTCGGGTTGGACGTGCGGTCCGTCCAGTAGCGGTAGGACAGCGCCGCCTGGGTGGTGCCCGGCGTCTGCGGGCGGCACCCGCCGTAGAAGGACACCGCGCGGCTGATGCCGTCCACGTCGAAGCCGTGGGTGCGGCTGCGCGGCAGGTCTCCCGGCGTGGGGCACTGCGACGCGTTCGCCACCCCTTCCATGGCCACCTTCAGCGAGGCGCCGATGGGCGGCTTCTGCGTCCGATAGCCCACCGAGGCGATGACGCTGTCGATGATGGCGTTGATGGTGGTGGTGATGGCGTTCGAGTCCCGGATGCTGCCGTACACGCCGCCGGTGGCCTGGATGATGTCCAGGTGCCGCGGGTTCCGGGGGTCTTCCTGGTTCTGGCACCAGGTGCTGGTGTCACTGGTGGCGTTCTCGTGCGGGCAGAGGATGCCGTGCACGTCGATGGGCTGGTTCAGCGGGTTGCGGTTCGTCCCCGGGTCATTGCCCGTGCCCAGGAAGTACTGGGCGTACGTGTCGACGGAGCCGGAGGACTGGTCCCGCGTGTCCGTCAGGATGACGACCACGACCTTGGCGCCCGCGCGGAAGCGCGTCTCCGTCGAGCCACCGGACGAGGCCAGCAGGTTGATGACGGCACGCGCGGCCTCCAGCGGGCGCTCGGTGCCGTTGCCGCTCTGCCCCACCCAGCACTGCGAGTTGGACGAACAGGTGGTGGGCTGGGTCCCATTGGGGATGGTGACGGTGGTGCACTGGCCGCTGCTGCAGGTGCTGTTCTGCGTCAGCCACGCCCGGAACTGGTTGATGTTCTGCGTGAAGCCACGCAGCACCCCCGAGTTCGAACCGCTGCCATAGGTATAGGTGGTGCTCACCATCGCCAGCCGATAGTCCAGCGTCGCGTTGGCCAGCTTGGCCGCCACGGCCGAGGCCGCGTTGGCCAGCGACTGCTGCGACGAGGCCATGGAGCCGCTGTCATCCACCACGAAGAGGAAGTCCACCACCGCCTGCCGCACGGTGAACTTCTCGCACTGCACCGCGTCCGTGTCGCCGAACTGCGCCAGCGCCGAGCCGCCCGCCGTGTCCGCCGTCGTGAAGAGGCTGCCCGCCTCGTTGTAACGGGACGTCGGGGTGATGGCCATCACCACCACCACGCTGTCGTCGGAGCGGTGCACGTACTGCGCCTGCATGGTGAACGGCCCCGTGATTCCGGCCGTGCCCGTCAGCTCCCCCGTGCTCCCCGGCACCAGTGAGCGGGTCAAGGTGTTGGTGAACGCCTTCAGGTCCGCGCCGCCCGACAGGGCGTAACGCGCCGACAGCGCGGCGTAGCCATCCCAGGTGTTGAAGGTCTGCTGGAAGTCGCGCGTGGCGGAGTTGAACGACCCGGAGCGGATGCCCGCCTCGTCGTTCGTGGGACTGGACGACGAGCCCACGCGGCCGCGCTTGTACGCAATCAGCGTCACCTGCTTGGTGGCGTCCCAGCCGATGATGCCCACCGCGTTGTTGCCATCGCGGATGGTGCGCAGGTTGGCGTCCGTGAAGGTGGAGGGCAGCGCCAGCCGCAGGTCCGCGCCGTTCTCCTCCTTGAAGGTGACGGTGCGCAGGTTGGACGTGCGGCAGGCCTGGCCCGCGGGCGTGTTGGCAGCGCCGTCGGCGGGGTCGTTCGGGTTCAGCTCGCCCTCGTCCACGCGGCCATTCTGGTTGGCGTCCTCCGCGCCGTCCTGGATGCCGTCACCGTCGCTGTCGGGGTTCGTCGGGGACGAGGTGGTGGTCGGGTCCGCGTCGCCCACGTAGCCGCAGTCCTGACGCGGCGCCTGCGCCGTCGTCACACCCAGCTCCAGACCGTCCAGCAGGCCGTCGCCATCCGTGTCGGGGTTGGTCGGGTCCGTCTCACCGGCGTCCACGCGGCCGTTGCCGTTGGTGTCCTCGCCGCGGAAGCCATCGCGGCCCGGGCCGTCCTGCAGACCGTCGCAGTCGGTGTCCGCGTGACGGGGGTCCGTCTCACCGGCGTCCACGCGGCCGTTGCGGTTCGGGTCCTCGACACCGTCGGGGAGACCGTCGCCATCCGTGTCCGCGTTGTTCGGGTCCGTGCCCGTCGCAATCTCCACCGAGTCCGGGATGCCGTCGAAGTCGGCGTCCGGAATCGACGCGGCGCAGTCCGCCACGCGCGGGTCCGTCTCGCTGCCGTCCACGATGCCGTTGCGGTTGACGTCCTCGTCACCGTCGCTGCAGGTGTCGCCGTCCGAATCCGGGTTGAGCGGGTTGGTGCCAGTGCGCGACTCCAGGCCGTCATCCAGGCCATCACCGTCCGTGTCGCGCTTGCGCGGGTCCGTCTCTCCGGGGCTCACCACGCCGTTGCGGTTGGCGTCCTCTTCGCCGTCCGCCAGGCTGTCACCATCCGAGTCGATGGCGTTCGGGTCCGTCTCACCCGGGTCCCTGCGGCCGTTGCGGTTGAGGTCCTCCAGGCCGTCCGGGATGCCGTCGCCGTCCGTGTCCGCCAGCACCGGCGAGGTGCGCGTGGCCGTGTCCTGGTCACCGGGGAAGTTGCAGCTGGAATCGGGGCTCGTCGTGCGGCCCACCTCCACGCCGTCGCGGATGCCGTCGCCGTCCGTGTCGCGCAGGCCGGGGTTCGTCTTCAGTCCACCCGGGTAGACGGTGGCGAACTCCTCCGCGTCCGTCAGGCCATCACAGTCGGAGTCCTTCGTCGCATTGTCCGGGTCATCGATGTCCGTGGGCACCTCGCCCGGGTCGGGGTCCGGATCCGGAATCACGCCCGCGTCTTCTTCAAGCGGGCCACCATCCGTACCGCCGTCCTCGTTGCCGCCGGGGCCCGCATCGGTGTTCGGTTGTGGATTGGGGTCAGGGTCGTTCCCACCGCCGCAGGCAGTCAGCAACGACGCTGCCAGCAACGCGCAGGTGAAGAACTTCATCAGGGGAGTGCGCATCGTCTTTGACTCCAATGGCTCCGACTCCAGGTGGGGGGTGAGTCGAAGCAGACTTCCATTGTAGAGAACTACGACGGAGTTTCCGAGTACCTGTTCCCCCTGGGGCAACTCTGAGTCGGGGTCTGGATGCTCCCAGTCCAGTGACGTGGCTGGATTGCGCCCAGGCTGTCGGCAAACAAGGTTCGCGGGTGGGAAGGGCTCGGCTATCGTCGCGCCCGTGCCCGTCTTCGGTCTTGCGGCATTGTGGAATGGCTCGGCTCCCCCGGAGCGCGTGGCGGCCTGGGTGGAAGGGATTGGCGAGGTGCTCACCTCCGCGCAGTCACTCCAGCTGGTGGTGGCCCTGCGCCCGGAGGAAGCGGGTATTGAATTGAAGGTGGAGGCTCCAGGCTATCCACGCTCCGCCGTGGAGCGGCTCGCGGAGGACGCGAAGCGCAGCGGCGGCACGTTCGTGGAGCTGTGGCGTCTGCCCAAGGCGGAGCGAGATGCCTTTCGCGCGGCGGCCTTCGAGGGCGGCACCACCTACCGGGGAGACGAGCGCTCCGCCGCGGCGCGGGTGCTTCAACAGCACCTGGCCACGCTGCCCGTCAGCAACGCGCGGCCCGCGGCCCCCCCGGTGGGTGGCGCCGCGGCCGCCGTGCCTCAGGCGAGCCCGAAGCCCGTGGAGGCGCCTGCTCCCTCCCCGAGCAGCCAGCCTCACCAGGTGCTCGTCCGCCCGCCGGATGGGCCTCAGCGTCGCGGTCGCCGCTTCGCCGTGAAGCTGGAAATGGAGTTCCGAACCGAGTTGGACTTCGTGCGTGAGCACGCCCTCAACATCTCCAACGGCGGCCTCTTCGTGCGCACCGCGCACCGGCCCCTGCCCGACAGCGTCGTCACCGTGGACGTGAAGCTGCCCAACGGCGAGCGCCTGCAGGGTGACGCGGTGGTGGTCCACGTGGTGGACGACCCGTACACGGGCGGCGTGGGCCTGGCGTTCCTCAACGACGACGCCACCTTCTCCCAGACGCTGGACGACTACCTGGCGAGCCTCGCGGGTGGCGTGGGCTGAACATGATGGAGAACGTGCGGGAAATCTGGCCTCGCGACCATGGCCGCTTCCGGCTGCTGTCCCGGCTGGGACGCGGCGGCATGGCGGAGGTGTTTCTCGCGCGGATGCAGCTGGGCCCGCACGCCGGAGCGCAGGTGGCCCTCAAGCGCGTGCGTCCCGAGCGCGTGCGGGACGCGGAGGCCCACGAGCAGCTCCTGCATGAAGCCGAACTCGCCCGCTGCCTGCGCCACCCGTACATCGTCGGCTTCGTGGAGTACGGCGAGCTGCCGGACGGTGGCTACCTGGCGCTGGAGCTGGTGGAGGGCCCGGACCTGGGCCGCGTGCTGGCGCGGTGCCGCCGCCGCCGCATCGAGCTGCCCATCGACATCTCCGTGCTCATCGTCCGGCAGGTGCTGGAGGCCCTGTCACACGCGCACCACGCCGTCAGCACCACGGGGCGCCCCCTGGGCGTGGTGCACTGCGACGTGTCCCCGCACAACGTGCTGCTGTCCCGCACGGGTGAGGTGAAGCTGGCGGACTTCGGCGTGGCGCGCTCCCGCGCGGGCGCGGTGCAGGACGTCCGGCGGCTGGGCAAGCAGCACTACCGCTCGCCGGAGCTGCTCGCGGGCGACGTGTCCGTGGCGGTGGACCTGTGGGCGACGGCGGTGCTGCTCTACGAGCTGCTGGCGCTGGAGTCGCCCTTCCCTTCCGGCCCGGAGGAGCAGGTGGAGTCCTCCATCCGCGGTGGCCGGGTGACGCCCGTGCGCATGCGGGTGCCCGGCGTCCCCGACGCGCTGGCGCTGGTGCTGGACCGCGCGCTGGCGCCCGTCCCTTCGCAGCGCTTCAGCTCCGCGGAGCAGTTCGCCCGGGCCCTGGCGCCGCTGAGTGATGACCGCGTGGCCACGCCCCTGGCCGTGGCCGCGGTGGTGCGCGGGCTGATGGAGACCTGAGCCCGCGAGGGTCCGCTACGCCACCTCCTGCTGTCCCATGGAAGGAGGCACCATTCCCGGGTCGCCCTCCACAACCAGCCGGCTGCGCCCGCCGCCCTGCTTCACCACGCGCACCTGCACGCCGATGCGCTCCGCCATGCCGCTGACGTGCGAGATGATGCCCACCTGGCGGCCCGTGGCCTGGAGCGCGTCCAGCGTGGCCAGGGCCACCTCCAGCGTCTCCGGGTCCAGCGTGCCGAAGCCCTCGTCGATGAAGAGCGTCTCCACCTGCGTCGTCTCCGACGACAGGGACGCCAGCCCCAACGCGAGCGCCAGCGACACCAGGAAGCTCTCACCGCCGGACAGGCTGGCCACGCTGCGGACCTCGTCACCCATGTCCCCGTCCACGATTTGGAGGTCCAGGTCGTGGCCGGGCACGCGCATCAGCCGGTAGCGCCGCGCGAGCTCCCGCAGGTGCGCGTTGGCGTGCAGCAGCAAGGCGTCCAGCGTGAGGCTCTGCGCGAAGACCTTGAAGCGCTTGCCGTCGTGCGAGCCGATGAGGTCGCCCAGCACCTTCCACACCTCCGCCGCGCGGCGGTCCTCCTCCAGGGCCGCGGCCTCGGCGCCGTGCCGCGCCCGCGCCGTGTCGTCGGCCTCCAGGCGCGCGTGCAGCGTGGCCTCGGCATGACGACGGGCCTCGGCCTCCGCGCGCAGCCGCTCACCTTCGGCGCCCGCGTCCTGCTCGGAGAGCGCCGGAGGGCCGGAGTCCTCGTGCCGCGCGCGACGCTCGCTCCGCTCCGCCAGCACCGCGGTGGCCTGGGCGAGCGCCTCGCGCAGGGCCGACAGCGCGCGGGCCTCCGCCTCGCGCCAGGCCGCGTCGAAGGCCAGCAGCGTCCGCACGGCCTCCAGCGTCGTCCCTCGCGTGGCGAGCAGCGTCGTCAGCGCGGCGCCTTCCGACTCGCGCAGGGCCAGCGCCTCCGTCCTGACGCGCACGGCATCCTCGGCACGCGCGGTGGCGACCCGCGCCGCCTGATGCGCGGCCTCGGCGCGCTCACGGGCGTGCTCGAAGGCCGACTCCGTGGCCTCCAGCCGTGCCTGCAGCTCGGCGCGGACCTCCGCGGTGGGCCGGCCGTGCAGCAGCGCGGCGCGTGCGCGGGTCAGCTCGCCGCGCTCCTGCTCCTTGCGCGCGGCGAAGGCTTGATGCTCCTCGGCGTGGCGGGTGCTCACCTCCACCAGGCCCTGCGCCCGGGCGCGATGACGCTGCTCCTCGGCCTCGCGCTCCTCCGCCTTCAGGCGGGCCTCCTCCTTCCCCTTCCACATCACCACCCGCTCTCCACACTTGCGGCGGAAGGTGGCCGGGTCCTCCTCCAGCTTCCGCTCCCAGCCCGCGTCCGCGGTGAAGACGGGTGACACCTCCGCGAGCACCTGCCGCAGCGTCTGCTCGGCGGCCTCGAGCCGGGCATGGACGTCCTTGAGCACCGACTCCGCGCGCGACAGGGCCTCCTCCGCCCCGCGCAGCGACTCCGCCGCCACCTCGCGCCGCGTGCGCTGCGTCTCCAGCGCCGCGCGGGCCTCGCGCGCCGTGCGGGCCAGTGACTCGGCGGCCTGCTCGTCGGCCTTCAGCGCCGCCAGCCGCTCCGTGAGCTCGGCGCGCGCCGCGTCGAGCCACGCTCCCGCCTCGGGCGAGCCACCCGCGGCCGGTGGCGACGCGTCAGCCTCTCCGGCTTGCACCGACGGTGGCACAGTCCCGGACACCCCTGCCGCGCTGGACCTTCGAGCGCTGCCTTCAGTCTCCGTCACAGAGGTGGCACGCGAGGACACTTCCGCGCCCTCTTCCCGCGTGGACTCCAGCCACGAGGCACACCCCTTCCGCCAGGCCTCGCCGTGCGCCTCGGCGCGGACCACCGCGGACTGCCTGCGCGCCTCCGCCTGTCCAGCGCGCGCCTCCGCCGCCGCGCGCCGCGCGCTCGCCACCACCTCCGCCTGGGTGGCCGCGGTCCGCGCCGCCTCCAGCGCCTCCACACGCGAAGCCGCTTCCGCGACCAGCCCATCCAGTGCGGACACCTCGCGCGCGTAGGGGTGCTCCTCCGCGCCGCACAACGGGCACGCCTCACCGTCCTTCAGCAATGCGCGGTGGGACGCATAACCCTGCGTCGCCTGCGCCAGCGACAGCGAGCGCTGTGCCTCCTTGAGCGCGGCCTCCCCCTGCATCCGCCGAGTCTCCGCCGCGCGCGCTTCCGCCGCCGCGGCCTCGACCTCCGCCTTCGCCGCTCCCACCTCCGTGCCCGCTTCGCGAGCCTCGGCCTCGTCCGCGGCGAGCCCCTCGTGAGCGGTCTTCAGGCCCCGCACGGCCTCCTGCCGCGCCAACAGGCGCTCACGCTGCGCTCGCCGCCGCGCGCCCGTCTCCGTCCCCACGGCCGCCTCGGCGTGCGTCGCCGCGGCCAGGGCCATCTCCTCCGCGCGGGCCGCGGCATCCCGCTCACCCCGCCGAAGCCCTACCGTCTCGCGCAGCCCCTCCACCTCACCGAGCAGCCGTCCGGATTCCTCACGGGCCTTGCGCTGCTCGCCCTGCGCGACCTCGTAACGCTCCAGCTCGCGCTGCCAGCGCGGCCACTCGCTGGTGAGCGCGACCCAGTGCGCCTTCTCCGTCAGCCAGTGCCTCGCGGCCTCTCCCTTGTCCCGAGCCTCGGCCTCGCGCGCGAGCACGGCGTCCAGCGCCGCCTTCGCCTCCACCAGCGCCGCCTGGGACGTCTCCGCTCGCGCCCGCGCCTCACCCGCCTCATGGGAGACACCTTCCAGCCGCGCATCCAGGCGCGCCGCCTCCTCCAGCGCGGGGCGCGTCGCCACCTCCCGCTCCTGCGCCGTGGCGCGCGCGGTCTCCGCCTCCAGTTGCCCCACCCGCCGCGCCGAGGCCTCCGCCAGCGCCCGCTCCACCTCCGACGCCCGCTCCACCTGCGCCGCCTCCGCCTCCGCCCACCGGCGCTCCGCGGCCTCGACCGCCGCCACAGGCCCCCGGAAGGACTCCGCCTGGCGGACCTCCTCCAGCCGGGCCGCGCGCGGCGCCGCCTCCTCCAGGGCCGCCCTGGCCGCCTGCGCCTTCGCCTCCGCCGCGTGCTCCGCCTCCCGCAGCCCCGCCCGCGCGACATGCCACGCCGCCGCGGCTTGCGCGGCCTCGAGCAGCGCCTCCACCGACTGACGCGCCCGGGACTCCTCAGCGAGCGCCGCCGCCGCCGCCGCGCGCTCCACCTCCGGCATCAGGGCAATCGCCGCCAGGCCCTGCGCCCGCTTCGCCAGCGACTCCTGCTCCGCCTTGTTCTTCTCATGCGCGGCCATGGACAGCCGGCTGTACACCTCCGTGCCCGTCATCCGCTCCAGCAGCTCCGCGCGCTCGCTGGCATCCGCCTTGAGGAAGGCCGCGAACTCGCCCTGCGCCAACAGCGCCGAGCGGCGGAACTGGTCGAACGACAGCCCCAGCCGCTCCTGGATGGCGGCCAGCACCTCGCCCTTGGTGCGGCCCGTGAGCTGCCCGGAGACGACGTCCATCAACTGCATCTCCTGGGGTCGGAAGCGCCCCTCGGCGCGGTTGCGCGCGCGCCACACGGACCAGCGCGCCCGGTAGCGCCGCCCGTCCTTGCCCAGGAAGTCCACCTCCGCGTAGCCCTCGCCCGCGCCCCGGCGCAGCATGCCGCGCACGTCGTAGGCGGACAGCCGCGCGTCCTCGTCCTCGTCCGCGCGCCCCACCGGCGCGCCGCCGCGTCCCCCCAGCCGGGGCGTGCGGTCGAACAGCGCCAGGCACAGGGCATCCAGCAGCGTGCTCTTGCCCGCGCCCGTGGCGCCGGTAATCGCGAACAGGCCCAGCCGGTCCAACGGCGGCTGGTCCAGCTCCAGCGCGAAGTCCCCCGCGAAGCTCGTCAGGTTGGCGCCGCGAATCGCGAGCACCTTCACGGCGACTCCTCCTGCACGTCGGTCAACAACGTATGGAAGGCCTCCAGCAGCGCCGGCGCGGGTGGCTCCTCGAAGTCACGGGCGTAACGCGCGCGGAAGACGTCCTCGGGCGTGCGCTCCTTCAGGGAGAGGCCCGGCTGCACCTCCGCCAGCGCGCCGCCCGTCCCGGTATAGGCGGGCGTCAGCTTCACCAGCCGCGCCGCCTTCCCCTCCAGCACCTTCTCCACCTTCTGCCGCAGCGCGGGCTCCGGCCGGGGCAACGACACACACACCTCCAGGTAGGGCCGCCGCCACTCCAGCGCGTCCGCGTCGTGCGCCGGCAAGCCCTCCAGTTGCGTCAGCACTGCGTCCAGAGGCGCCGCGTCCCGCGAAGGCACGCGCACCATGTCCGTGGTCCGGGGCACGGGCAGGGCTTCCACCTGGCCCAGCGCGTCGCCTTCCAGCTCCACCAGCAGCACCTGATGCCGGTAGCCCGCCTCCGACAGCGACAGGGGCAACGGCGAGCCGCTGTAGCGCACCCCTTCGCGCCCGCCCACTCGCTGGGCCTTGTGCAGATGCCCCAGCGCCGCGTAGGCCACGTCCTCCGGGAACAGGTCCCCGGGCAGCGCGTGCTGGTTGCCGCCCAGAATCTTCCGCTCGCTCAACGCGGACAGCTCCGTGCCCGTCATGTAGCAGTGCCCCATGGCCACCAGCGCCTGTCCCGCCTGACGCCTGCGCCGCGCCGCGGCCAGCGCCTCCGCGTACACCGCGCGCACGCCCTCCACCAGCCGGTCTCCCAGGTCCCCAGGAACGGGCGGCAGGTCCGCGGGCCGCAGGTACGGCACCGCCGCCACCCACGCGCCCACCCGCCCCTTCGCGTCGTGCAGCGGCACCAGCAGCCGCTCCTGGTCCATGGCGCCCCGGGCTCGCGGCAGTCCGCCCACCACGTGGACGCCCAGCGCCGCGAACAGCGGGTCCGGCGCGTCCAGCCGCGCCGCCGAGTCGTGGTTGCCGCCAATCACCACCACGTCCAGCCGAGGCATGCGCCGCCGCGCCTTCGCGACGAACTGGTACCAGGCCGCCTGCGCCTCCGCGCTGGGGTTCGCCGTGTCGAAGATGTCCCCGGCCACCAGCAGCGCATCCACCGCCCGCGCCTCCAGGGTCTCCAGCAGCCAGTCCAGGAAGGCGGCGTGCTCCGCGTCCCGCGAGACGTCGTACAGCGTGTGTCCCAGGTGCCAGTCCGACGTATGCAGCAGGCGCATCAGGCGTTCACCTTCCCTCTTTCCCGTGGCGCTCTGGCCGGCGGGCAGCCTCCAACAGAGGGGCTGCTCGCTCCAAGCGGCGGGCGCCTGCTCCCTTACTCCCTCCGTCTGACATGCGCGCAAGTTCCTGTAACTCCAGGCCGTTTGGAAGAGGACGCCCCGCCACGTCCCGTCCGGAGGCCCTCACGCACGGAGAGGGTTGGCCGATACGCCCGGAGCGGGGATGCTCGCGGGAATGACCGGGCTACAAATCGGCATCTTCGCCAGCTTCATTGGGGTCGGCCTGGGGGCGGCGAGCATCGTCGGCTACGTCCGCTGGCGGCGCTGGCAGCGGCAGCTCCTCGTCTGGCAGGGCTTCGCGGCCTCGCGCGGCTGGTACTTCATGGCGACGCCGGGGTTCATGTACGCCACGGGGACCATGGAGCTGAAGGGCAGCCACGCCGGGCGGCCGTTCAGCGTGGAGACCGAGGACCGGGGCCGAGGCCAGGCGTTCCACTTCGTCACCATTGTCCGGCACGCGCTGGGTGACGGCTTTCCGCGCGAGGTGACCATCCGGCCGGAGACGGCGGGCGACAAGGTCCTCAAGCTGTTCGGCGTGAAGGACGAGGAACTGGGCGATGCCAGCCTCGACGCCGTGTTGGACTTGAAGAACGTCACCCCTCAAGCCCGCGCCGTCCTCCTCGGCGCGGACCTGCGGCGGCCCCTGCTGAACGTGGCCCGCACCTTCGAGACCTTCACCATCGAGGACGGCGTCCTGACGGCGGAGGTGCCGCACGTCCCACGCACCACCATTGAGCTGTACGGCCTGCTGACGCCCGTGCGAGAGCTGGCCGAAGCCATCCGGGGCGCGAGCGGCCATACCGTCGAGCGGGCGAAGCGAGAAGGCCAGGAAGGCGCCACCCCATGAGCCTCGGGTCCTGGTTCTCGTTCCTCCTGTATCTCCTCGTCGCGGCGGCGGTGATGAGGGGTGGCCTCGCCTTCTGGAAGAGCCTCCAGCGCCGCGACCAGTCCTGGAGACAGTTCGCGGCCCTTCGCGACTGGGGCTACACCCACTCCCTCGGGACCTGGGAGATTGGAGGTCTCCACCTGGGGCGGCAACTCCGCATCCGCTCGGAGTACCGCCGGAGCGGGGACAAGACGCGCCTCTGCACGGTGGTGACGCTGGAGCTCGGCCAGGTGCTGCCCCCGGACCTCCTCATCCGCCCCGAAGGCCTCGGCGACAAGCTCCTCAAGGCGGTTGGCAGACGGGACGAGGAGGTCGGCGACGCGGAGGTGGACGCCATGCTCAACTTGAAGAACCTCTCCGACGAAGCCCGCGACATCCTGCGAGCCCCGCGCGTGCGACATCAATTCCAGAGGCTGCGCCGCCAGTTCCCGAGCTTCACCATCGAGGACGCGCAACTCAAGGCAGAGCGGCTCGGCATGCCCGACAGCGAGGAAGCGCTGGAGGCCCTGGTGTCTCCAGCGCTTCTGCTGAGTGAGGCCCTGCACGAGGCGGCCGAGCAGGGCCGGGCGCGCAAGCGCGGCTGAGCCGCGCTCAGGAGCGGCGCGACCGCCGCCGCTGGAGCGCGAGCCAGGCGAGCGAGCCCCAGGCCAACGGCGCCAGCGGCATCGCGTTGCAGCCGCAGCCGCCCGGCTCGTTGGGAGGCGGAGGCTGGGTGCCTCCGTCCGTGCCCGCGTCCGTCCCGGCATCGGTTCCGGCGTCCGTGCCCGCATCCGACGGCTGCGGCTCACAGGGGGCCTCCCCCACGCACACCGTCGCCTCGGCGGAGCCCTGCTGCCCCGTCGAGTCCACCACGACGAAGCGGACGCGGTGCCAGCCCGGCATCAGGTCCGTGGTGTCCCAGCGGTTGTGCTCGCCGCCGAAGTGGAAGTGGTTTCCGGTCTGCACGTCGGTGTAGCGGAGCACGTCGTCCACGTAGAACTCCGCGTGCGTGCAGCCCACGTCATCCACGCAGTCTCCATAGAACTCCGCCGTGGCGCCCGACACGCGCTCACCGTCCTCGGGGCGTGTGAGGATGGCGGTGGGCGGCGAGTCCGGGCTGACGGTGATGGTGAAGGTCTGCGTCGCATCTGGCGCCACGCCATTGCTCACGAGCACGGTGACCTCCACCGCGCCCACCTCGGTGGGCTCCCAGGTGATGACGCCCGTGAGCGCATCAATGCTCATGCCCGCCACGGGGTTCACCAGCGCATAGGCGTGCGTGGGCCGCGCCGTCACCCGCACCTCGTACCGGTACGGATTGCCCACCACGGCGGTGGTCACCGGCTCGGAGAGGATGACGGGAGGCAGGGGGTCCGTGTCCTGCTCGCGGGCCTCGACCTCGCGCGCGTCCAGTCCAGGCGCGGCCACGGTGATGAGGGCCGTGCCGTCCTCGTTGTCCGCGTCCTGCGCGGCGGCCAGGGTGACCTCCTTGGGCGTGCTCCAGTCGGACGTGTTGAAGGTCAGCGTCGCCCCGGACTGGACGGTGAGGTCCTCGTCCCCGCGGGTGCGCGTCACGTTCACCGTGACGTTGCGCGACGGCCGCTGCGACAGCGACACGCCGAAGGTCGCCGTGCCGTCCTCGACAATCGTCACCTGCGCCGCGGTCAACTCCAGGCGCGGCGAGTTGTTGTCGATGGTGGTGGCCACCACCGCCACCTCCGGAAGCCTGTCCGCCATGACCATGAAGGTGGCGACATCCGGCGTCGAGTCTTCGTCCACCGCCGCGGTGAGCGTCACCACCTGGGGCACGCTCCAGTTGGACGCGGTGAACGTGAGCGCCGCGCCGCTGACGATGCTCAGGTCCTCGGAGCCGCCCAGCGCGCGGGCCACCTGCACGGCGACCTCGGAGGCCGGCGCGTCGGCCAGGCGCACGGTGAAGGCCGCGCGTCCACCCTCCTCGACGCGCGGCTGGAGCCCGGACACCACCAACTTCTGCCCCGGCGTCTCGGGCGTGATGCGCCGCAGGGTGCCGCCCGTCACGCCAATGGCGTAGAGCGCGCCGTCCGGGCCCACCGCCAGGTCCACCTGCGAGGAGAAGCCGGTGGCCCACGCATCCACGGTGGCCACCGAGTTGTCCACTTCCAAGGTGACGCGCGTCACCTGGCCAGAGTTGTAGTCACCGAAGAAGAAGTCGTCCTGGTACTCCTCCGCGAAGAGCGTCGCGTCGTAGAAGACGCCGCCGGTGATGGAGCCGCCGAGTTGCTGCGTCGTGGCCGTGCCTCCACCGCTCGCGGCGTCCGGCTGCGACGGCTGCGCCACGGTGAAGGTCGTGGAATCGGTGACGCTGGCCACGTACATCAAACCGTTGAAGCTCGCGTCCCCCACCCCGCTGAGCGTGAGCCGCTCCCCCTTGCGGAAGCCATGGTTCCCCGTGGTGGTGAAGGTGGCCACCCCGCCGCTGCGCACGGCGCCGCCCGCGGTGAGGTTGCGGGTATCGGTGCCGTTGGTGCGGTACTTGACGGCGGGGGTGATGAAGTCGTTTCCGCTGGGCTGATTGTTCTCGTAGTCGCTGTAGCCGGCATGGCCTCTGCGGGGGACGACAAAGACCTGCTCGTAGCTGGTGCCCACGCTGTTCACCCACAACTGGCCCGTGGTGGGCTGGAAGGTGAAGGTGAAGGGATTGCGCAAGCCGCGCGCCCAGATGTACTCGTTGTTGGGCCCCACGCCGTCGTTGAAGGGGTTGTCGTTGGCGGGCGTCCCATCCAGGTTCGCGCGGCTCACCTTGGACGCCATCGACGTCAGGTCCGCGTTCACGCCCGTGCCGTTGCCAAGGTCACCAATGGCCCAGTACAGCTTCCCGTCCGGCCCGAAGCCAATGGCGCCGCCGTCATGGTTCGCGCCCGCGGTGGGCAGCCGGCTGACGACGACGGTGCGCGCCGTGCCCGTCCCGTTCGCGTCCGTGTAACGGACAACCTGCTGCTCGGATGCGGAGACGGTGACGAAGAAATAGACGTAGCGGTTGACCACGTAGTTCGGGTCGAACGCGATGCCGATGAGGCCACACTCGCTGTTGGTGTGGACGGAGGGCTCCATCGCGAACACCTGCGTCACCAGCGTGCTGCTTCCTGGCTGTGTTTCGGGCTGGCCATCCTTCAGCGACACCACCCGGACTTCGCCCGTCTTGCGGATGATGAACAGGCGGCCCGAGCCATCCGGCGCCCATGCCATCCCCGTGGCCTGCGTGAGGGCGCTGGAGGTGAAGGGCGTCTCCACGAAGCCGGCGGGCACCGCGGCCCAGGCGGGCGAAGACACCCCCAACAACCCGAGTAACATCAAGATAGAGCGCATATCCGTTGAGGATAACGCACTTGCGACACCCTCCCTCGCCCGCGTTGCGCTACGCCGGGGCGGGCTTGAGCGTGGACAAGCGCGTGCGCGGAGACGCTCAGCCCGTCTTGGCCAACGTCTGCTCGAACAACGTGCGCACCTGCGTGGCCAGCTCCTGCGAGTCCGGACCGAAGGACTCCGGCGGCAGCGCAGGGAGCACGCGCACGCGGATGGAGGCGGTGGGGCTCATCCAGGGGCCGTCTCCGTCCAGCAGCCCCGGCGTGCCCTCCACCACCACGGGCACCACTGGAACGTGCTCCTCCAGCGCGAGCTGGAAGGCGCCCCGCTTGAAGGGCAGCAGCTGTCCGCCCTTGGAGTACGTCCCCTCCGGGAAGATGAGCACCGGCATGCCACGACGGAGCCAGCGCCGGCACGGGTCCAGGAGCTGGTGCATGGCGGTGGACGAGCCGCGGACGATGGGCACATAGGCCAGCAGCGTCATCATCCACCCCACCAGCGGCAGCGAGAACAGCGACGCCTTCGCCACGAACTTGTAGGGATGGAACAGGCCCATGACGGCGAGGATGTCCGCCGCGGACTGGTGGTTGACCACCATCACACAGGGCCCGGGCGGAATGAGCTCACGGCCTTCGATTCGCGTACGCCAGCCCGGGGATGCGTGCAGCCACAGGCCGTAGCACCAACGGCAGACCAATGCGTGCAAGAGCCGCCGGTCCCGGTCGAACGGGTACGTGACGACGAGCAGCAACGCGCCCAGGGTGAACAGCACCGGAGCGGTGAGCAGGAAGACGACCCAGAACCAGAGCGTGACGGCGTACTTCATGGCGAGGCCCCAGGCATACCACCTTCGGGCCCATCCCACGCCCCTCTCCTGACA
>NZ_JABXEO010000169.1:0-6344 GCF_013372585.1 Myxococcus sp. AM010 | reverse complement strand
CCCTCGGGGAAGCCCCTCCGCCCCCCACCGTGAACGCGGACCTGGGGAAGCAGGTGAGCGCCCTCGTGGTCGAGGCCGCGGCCTCCGTCCTCAAGATGAACGCCGCGGACGTGGAGCTCGACACGGACCTGCGCGACTTCGGCTTCGACTCCGTCTCCATCACCCAGCTCGCCGGCAGGCTGCGCGAACAGCTCGCCGTGGACCTCACGGCGTCGATGCTCTTCGAGCATGACCGGCTTGGCTCGCTCGTCGAGCACCTCCTCACCGAGCACTCCGCTGCGCTGAACGCGCGCTTCGCGGTGGTGCGTCCCCCAGAGCCGGCGCGCACCTCCCTGGAGCCTCGCACGCCCGCTCCAGAGGTCCGCCCACCCGAGCCCGCTCCGGCGCCACGCGCCCCCATGCCGGAGCGGCCCACACCTGCTTCGCCCGCGCCACGCGCCGCGCGCGCTGGGACGGAGCCCATCGCCATCATCGGCATGGGTGGCAGCTTCGCGCGCTCGCCCGACCTCGACACCTTCTGGCGGCACCTCGAGCAGGGCACCGACCTCATCGAGGAGGTTCCGCCGACGCGCTGGGACTGGCGCGCCCTTGAGGGCAATCCCCTGAGCGAGCCGAATCGGACCCACATCAAGTGGGGGAGCTTCATCGACGAGGTGGAGCACTTCGACGCCGCCTTCTTCCGCATCACCCCCCGCGAAGCGGCGCTGATGGACCCCCAGCACCGCCTCTTCCTCCAGCTCGCATGGAACACCCTGGAGGACGCTGGCTACCGGCCCAGCTCGCTCGCGGGGACGAAGACGGGCGTGTTCGTGGGCATCGGCACGACGGACTACCACGACCTGCTCCGGGACTTCGGCGTCGCGGCGGACGCGCACACCGCCACGGGGAAGGCCCACTCCGTCCTTCCCAACCGGCTCTCCTTCCTGCTGGACCTGCACGGCCCCAGCCTCCCGGTGGAGACCGCCTGCTCCAGCTCCCTGGTCGCCATCCACCACGCCGTGCAGTCGCTGCGCTCGGGCCAGAGCGAGCTGGCGCTCGTCGGTGGCGTCAACCTCCTGCTCAGCCCGCACCTCTACTTCGCGTTCAGCCGCGCGGGCATGCTGGCCGAGGACGGCCGCTGCAAGACGTTCGACGCCCGCGCCAACGGCTACGTCCGGGGTGAAGGGCTCGGCGCGCTCCTGCTCAAGCCCCTGTCGCGCGCGGAGGCGGACGGGGACACCATCCACGCCGTCATCCGGGGCACGGCCATCAACCACGGTGGCCGGGCGCAGGCGCTGACGGCCCCCAACCCCACGGCCCAGGCGGAGCTGCTGGTGGCGGCCTACGAGGATGCCCAGGTCGACCCCGCCACGGTCGGCTACATCGAAGCGCACGGCACGGGCACGCGCCTGGGTGACCCCATCGAGGTCAATGGCCTGCGCATCGCCTTCGAGCGGCTCTCTCAGCGCTGGGGCCGTCCCCCCTCCGCCCAGCCGCACTGCGCGCTCGGCTCGGTCAAGACGAACATCGGGCACCTGGAGACGGCCGCCGGCATCGCGGGGGTCCTCAAGGTGGTGCTGGCGTTGCGGCACCGCACCCTGCCCGCGAGCCTCCACTTCCAGACGCCCAACCCCGAGCTCCGGCTGGAGGGCGGCCCCTTCTACGTCAACGCGGACACCCGCCCCTGGCCCGCGCCCGGGGACGAAGAGGCTTCGCGCCGCGCTGGCGTGAGCTCCTTCGGCTTCGGTGGAACCAACGCGCACGTCGTCCTGGAAGAGTACCGGCCGGCGGCGCCCTCACCGGAAGCCGTCACGGGTCCGCAGTTGGTGGTGCTGTCCGCACGGGAGCCCACCACGCTGCGCGCCGCCGCCAGCCGCTTGCGCGCCGCCCTGCGCCGCCCGGAGCCCCCGCGCCTGGAGGACGTGGCCTATACCCTCGCGGTGGGGCGCGAGGTCCTGGACGAGCGACTGGCCATCGTGGCGCACAGCCTCGATGAGCTCACCGCGCGGCTCGACGCCTGGCTGGAGCGTGGCGACACCACGCAGGTCCACGCCGGCCGCGCGGAGGCCACGCGATGGGATGACCTGCTGCTCGGAGGCACGGCCGGGGCCACCTTCCTGGAGGCCCTGATGTCGGGCGGCGAGTTGGAGCGGCTCGCCCGCCTCTGGGTGGGTGGGGCCCTCGACGACCTGTCGCGGCTCTTCCCTCGCCCGCGCCGCCGCGTGTCCCTGCCGGGCCATCCCTTCACCGGTGCCCGGCACTGGCTGCTGCCCGCTCCCGCCGACCGTCTCTACGTGGAGCGCGCGCCACCGGAGCCCGCCCAGGTCATTGAAGCGGCACCGTCATATGTCCCCGGTCCGTTGGCGGGCGCTGCGCTCCAGGACGCGGCGCTCCACGTCCTCACCCAGGCGCTGGCGACCACGGCCGGGCTGGACGCGGAGCACCTCCAGTCCACGGCTGACTTCGAGAGCTACGGGATGAACTCCATCCTCATCTCCGAGGTCCACCAGAAGCTGGAGCTCACGTTCGGCAAGCTCCCCATCACGCTGTTCTACAAGTACAAGAACCTCGCGGAGCTGGCGTCCTATCTGTGCGAGGAGCACGCGGACGGCGTCCAGCGACTCGTGGCCACGCGGGACACGCCGCCCGCCGCGCCGCGGGTGACGGCCTCCGCGCCACGGCGCGAGGTGCACCCGCCGCAACCCGCGGCCAGTCCCGCGACGATGGACATCGCCGTCATCGGCATGAGCGGACGCTATCCCCAGGCGGAGGACCTGGAGCGCTTCTGGCGCAACCTGGAGGCGGGCCGCGACTGCATCGAGGAGATTCCGCCGGAGCGCTGGGACTACCGGCCGCTGTTCGACGCCTCGCGCCGTCAGCCCGGCTCCATCTACGCCCGGTGGGGCGGCTTCCTGGAAGGCGTGGACCGGTTCGACGCGGCCTTCTTCCAAATCTCCCCGCTGGTCGCCCGCTACATGGACCCGCAGGAGCGCCTCTTCCTGGAGACGGCCTGGGCCTGCCTGGAGGACGCGGGCTACACGCGGACGGGGCTGGCGAGGCCCGGCGCGGGCACCCCGCGCGCCCCCGTGGGCGTGTTCGTGGGCGTCACCTACAACGAGTACGCCCTGCTGGGCGCCCAGGAGTGGGCGCGCGGCCACCGCGTTCCGCTCAACACGCAGACGTTCTCCATCGCCAACCGGGTCTCCTACGCGCTCAACCTGAGCGGCCCCAGCCTCACGGTGGACACGGCCTGCTCGTCATCGCTCAACGCGGTCCACCTCGCCTGCGAGAGCCTGCGCTCCGGCGCCTGCGAGGCGGCCATCGCCGGGGGCGTGAACCTGTCACTGCACCCCAGCAAGTACGTGATGCTCTGCGCCAACCGCTTCGCGTCCAGCGACGGACGCTGCCGCAGCTTCGCCGAGGGAGGCGACGGGTACGTCCCGGGCGAGGGCGTGGGCGCCGTGCTGCTCAAGCCCCTGGCGCTGGCACTCCGGGACGGCGACGTCATCCACGGCGTCATCAAGGGCAGCGCGAACAACCACGACGGGAAGACCCACGGCTACACCGTGCCCAACCCCGTGGCCCAGGCAGAGGTCATCCTCGAGGCCCTGCGGCGCGCGGACGTCGACGCCCGCACGCTCAGCTACGTGGAGGCGCACGGCACGGGGACCAGCCTGGGCGACCCCATCGAAGTCACCGGGCTGACGGATGCCTTCCGCCAGCACACGGGCGACCGGGGCTTCTGCGCCATCGGCTCGGTCAAGGCCAGCATCGGCCACCTGGAGTCCGCCGCCGGCATCAGCCAGTTGCACAAGGTGCTGCTCCAGATGAAGCACCGCCGCCTGGCGCCCACCCTCATCCACGGATACAAGCTCAACCCCCACCTCGACTTCGCCAGCACACCCTTCCACGTCCAACGGGAGTCCACGCCCTGGCGCGCCCGGCCCGGTGAGCCCCTGCGCGCCGGCATCAGCAGCTTCGGCGCCGGCGGCGTCAACGTGCACCTCATCGTCGAGTCCTGGGAGCGCGCGCCCGCGCCCCGCGCCAGCCGCCCTCCGCGGCCCGCCGTCATCGTGCTCTCCGCGCGCACCCCGGAGCGGCTGCGCGCGCGGGCCCGCCAACTCCTCGACGCCCTCGACGCCCAGCCGGCCTGGGGAGAGGACGCGCTGGAGTCCCTCGCCTTCACGCTCCAGCGCGGACGAGAGGCCATGGCCGCCCGGCTCGCCTTCGTCGCGGAGGACCTGGCCACCTGCCGCGAGCGGCTGCGGGCCTTCGCGACGCACGCGGCGGACCCCACGGCGCCGCGCGCCCCGGGCCTCTTCACGGCGACCGTCGCGGAGACGCCCCAGCCGGGCGCCGCCCCCACCGAGGCCGCGCTGCTGGAGCGCGTGGGCCGGAGCGAGCACGAGGCCATCGCGCGCGCCTGGGTGGAAGGCACGCACTGGCCCTGGGAGGCCCTCTACCGGGAGCATCCGCCCCGCCGGATGTCCCTGCCCACCTACCCCTTCGTGGGAGAGCGCTACTGGATAGAGACCACGGCCACGGAGCCGCCGCCGGACGTGTCCGCGCCGCCGCCCCCCACGCCCGCCCCTGAGTCACAGCCCTCGCCGGGCGCGACGATGCGGCAGCGCCTGCTGGCCGTCCCCGGTGCCGAACGGCACGCGCTCCTCGTCCAGTTGCTCGGAGAGAGCGTAGCGCGAATCCTGGCCTATCCGCCGTCCACGCGGCCCTCCGCCGAGGAAGGCTTCTTCGACCTGGGGATGGAGTCGGTCCAGGCGATGCAGTTCGTGGAGCATCTGGAGCGCGAGCTGGGGATGGACCTGTACCCCACGCTGGCCTTCGACCACCCCACGCTGCGGGCCCTGGCGGGGTTCCTGCTCGAACGGCTCCCCACCGAGGTCGAACCCTCGCCCGTGCAGCCCCGCGCGGCGCCGGAGGAGGTCGTGCTCGCCCAGCAGGTCTGGCGCGGGGCTCCCATCGCCTCGTCCACGGAGGAGCCCCGGTCCCAGGGTGTCCTCCTCGTGGGGGGAGACGCGGCCCACGCCCAGGCCTTCCTCGCGCGGCTCCAGGCTCGGGGCCTCGCGGCGCCCGTGGTGCATGCGCGCCCGGGAGCAAACTTCTCGGAGGACGGCGCGGAGCCGACCCTGGACGTGTCGGACGCCCAGCAGGTGCGGCAGCTCCTCGCGTCCCTGGCACGGCGGGGCATCCAGCCCAGCCACGTCTTCCTCCTGACCGCGCTCGACGCGGCCTCCGCGAAGGAGCCGCTTCACGGCTTCACGCAGGTGCTGGGGCTCGCGCAGGGGCTGCTCGCGCACAAGACCGAAGGCACCGTGCGCCTGGGCTACCTCCACGCCACGGCGGATGGAATGCCCGCGGCGTCCCATGCCGCCATCGCGGGGTTCGCCCGCGCGCTCGGGCTGGAGACGCCGCGCCTGGTGCTCCAGACGGTGGCGCTGGCACCGGAGCTGCTCGCGCCGTCCGAGGTCGCGCGGCTGGCCCTGGCCAACAGCACACAGGCCGACATCGAGGTCCGCTACACGGCGGGCCAGCGCCAGGTGCGCGGACTGGCGCCGCTCTCCGCCGATGCGACGCGGCCTTCGCCCCTGCGGCACGGCGGGGCGTATCTCATCACGGGCGGCGCGGGCGGGCTGGGCCTGCTCCTGGCCGAGCACCTGGTCCGCACGCGGCAGGCCCGGGTCGCGCTCGTCGGTCGAAGTGAGCTGGACGAAGCCCGACGGCAGCGGCTGGAGAGCCTGCGCGAGACTGGCGCGCAGGTGGTGTACGTGCGCGGCGACGTCGGCGAGCCGTCCTCCGCCGCGCGGGTCGTCCACGAGGCCCACGCGCAATTGGGCGCGTTGAACGGCATCATCCACGCGGCGGGGGCGACCCGTGACGCGCTCGTGCCGGCCAAGTCCAGGGAGCAGTTGGACGCGGTGCTGGGTCCCAAGGTGAGCGGGACGCTCCACCTGGACGAGGCCAGCCGCCACCTGCCGCTCGACTTCTTCGCCCTGTTCTCCTCGACGGCGGCCATCACCGGGAACGTGGGGCAGAGCGACTACGCCTTCGCCAACGCCTTCCTCGACGCCTTCGCCTTCGAGCGTGAAGCGCGCCGGGCGCGCGGTGAGCGGCACGGACGCACGGTGTCGTTCAACTGGCCGCTGTGGGCCGAGGGCGGCATGCGCGTGGATGCGCAGACGCTGCGCTTCATGGAGCGGCGCGGGGGCCTCACGCCCCTGCCCTCCGCGCTCGGCTGGGAGACCTTCGAGCAGGGGCTGCGCCTGGAGGGCTCGCAGTGCGTCGTCTTCCACGGCGTCCGGGAGACCATCGTCCAGCGCTTCGGCATCGCCCCCTGCCCACCGCCGGAG
>NZ_JABXEO010000168.1:0-6368 GCF_013372585.1 Myxococcus sp. AM010 | reverse complement strand
GCGGGCTGGGGCTGGGGGCCTACGCGGCGGCCAACGCCTTCCTGGATGCCTTCGCGGTGGCGCGCTCGCGGACCGGAGGCACGCGGTGGCTGAGCACCAACTGGGATGGCTGGCCGGTGGACGCCGCCGAGGGCGCGAAGGCCGTCCAGACGAGCATCGACCAGTTCGCCATGACGCCCGACGAGGCGGTGGAGGCCTTCCGCCGGGTGGTGGAGGCGCCGTTGGAAGGGCAGGTGCTGGTGTCCACGGGCAACCTGGACGCGCGCGTGGCGCAGTGGGTGCGCCGCGAAGGCGCGGGGGCGAAGAAGGACGCGGGTGCCGCGCTGCACTCGCGGCCCGCGCTGGGCACCGAGTACGTGGCGCCCACCGATGACGTGGAGCGCGCGCTCGTGCGGGTGTGGCAGGAGCAACTGGGCCTGGAGCAGCTCGGCATCCACGACAACTTCTTCGACCTGGGAGGGAATTCACTCCTGTGGCTGAAGATCGTCGGGCGCATGAAGCGGGAGCTGGGGCGGGACGTGCCCCTCACCAGCGTCTTCGAGGCCCCCACCGTGGCCACGCTGGCGAAGAAGCTGGGGCAGGGCCCGGCTCCGGCGGAGAACCCCGCCTTCGAGTCCAGCCAGAGCCGTGGGGCTCAACGCAGAGAGCGACGCAGCCGCCGCGAGTAGGGCCCGCGCCGACGCCCCCTCGACCTACGAGAACCTGGAGACGACACCGTGGACAGCAAGCCCCCTCAGGAGTTCGACGACGCAGACGTCGCCATCATCGGCATGGCCGGGCGCTTTCCCGGCGCTCCGGATGTGGCCACGCTGTGGGCCAACCTCCGCGCGGGGGTGGAGTCCATCCGCTTCTTCTCCAAGGAGGAGGCCCGCGCGGCCGGTGTGCCAGCGGCGCGGCTGGAGGACCCGTCCTTCGTGAGGGCCGCGGCCATCCTGCCGGAGCCGGAGTCCTTCGACGCGGCCTTCTTCGAGATGCCGCCGCGCGAGGCGGAGCTCACGGACCCTCAACACCGTGTCTTCCTGGAGGGGTGCTGGGAGGCGCTGGAGCACGCTGGCTACTCTCCGCGTGACTACGCTGGCGCCATCTCCGTGTTCGGCGGCGCCACGCTCAACACGTACCTGCTGATGAACCTGGCGCGGAACCCGCGCGTCCTGGAGTCCTTCGAGCCGGTGCAGGTGAACATCGGCAACGGGGGCGACTTCCTGTCCACCCGCGTCTCATACAAGCTCAACCTGCGGGGCGCGAGCCACACCGTGCAGAGCGCCTGCTCCACGTCGCTGGTGGCGGTGCACCTGGCTTGCCAGAGCCTGCTCAATGGCGAGTGCGACATGGCGCTCGCGGGCGGTGCGTCCATCAACGTGGGGTTCTTCAACGGGTACCGGTACGCGGAGGGCGGCATGGCCTCGCCGGACGGCCGCTGCCGACCCTTCGACGCGAAGGCGCAGGGCACGCTCTTCGGCAGCGGCGCGGGCGTGGTGCTGCTGAAGAAGCTGCGCGCCGCGGTGCGGGACGGTGACACCATCCATGCCGTCATCAAGGGCTCGGCCACCAACAACGACGGTGGGCTGAAGGCGGGCTTCACCGCGCCCAGCGTGGACGGCCAGGCCCAGGTGGTGGCGGAGGCGCTCGCGGCGTCGGCCCTGGAGGCGGACGACATCAGCTACGTGGAGGCCCATGGCACCGCCACGCCGCTGGGCGACCCCATCGAGGTGCAGGCGCTCACCAAGGCCTTCCGTGCCACCACCCAGCGGCGGCGCTTCTGTGCGCTGGGCTCGGTGAAGGGCAACCTGGGCCACCTGGACGCCGCCGCGGGCATCACCGGGCTGATGAAGACGGTGATGGCGCTGAAGCACGGCGAGCTGCCGCCCAGCCTCCACTACGAGCGTCCCAACCCGGCCATCGACTTCGACGGCAGCCCGTTCTACGTCAACGCCACGCTCAAGCCCTGGCCCGCGGGGGACTCGCCGCGGCGCGCGGGCGTGAGCTCCTTCGGCGTGGGTGGCACCAACGCGCACGTGGTGCTGGAAGAGGCCCCCGTGCTGCCCGCGAGCGCACCGTCGCGGCGTGCATGGCACCTGCTGCCCGTGTCCGCCCGGACACCGTCGGCGTTGGAGTCGGCCACGGCGCGGCTGGTGGAGGCATTGAAGAGCTCACGGGCGGTGAGCCTGGCGGACGTGGCCTGGACGCTCCAGTCAGGGCGCCAGCGTTTCCTGCACCGTCGCTTCCTGCTGGCGAGGAGCGTGGAGGATGCCGTCGACGCGCTGTCGCAGCCACAGGGCCCTCGCGTGCTCACGGAGGCTCAAGACGCGGTGGAGCGGTCCGTGGCGTTCCTCTTCCCGGGCCAGGGCTCGCAGCATGTGGACATGGGCCGAGCGCTGTACGATGCAGAGCCCGTCTTCCGCGCGGAGGTGGACCGGTGCGCGGAGCTGCTGAAGCCGCACCTGGACGGATTGGACCTGCGGACGGTGCTGTACCCGCGGCCTGAGGCCGCGGAGGTCAGCGGCACGAAGCTTTCGCAGACGGCGCTCACGCAGCCCGCGCTCTTCACGCTGGAGTACGCCACCGCGCGCCTGTGGATGTCCTGGGGCGTGATGCCGCGGGCCATGCTGGGGCACAGCATCGGTGAATACGTGGCGGCGTGCCTCGCGGGCGTCTTCTCCCTGGAGCACGCGCTGCGGCTGGTGGCCGCGCGTGGCCGGCTCATGCAGGGACTGCCTTCCGGCGCGATGCTGGCGGTGCCCCTGTCCGAAGACGAGGTGCAGCCGTACCTGCGGGCAGGTGGAGCGGAGCTGAGTCTGGCGGCTGTCAATGGCCCCATGCAGTGCGTGCTGTCGGGGACGCACGCAGCCGTCGAGGCGGTGCGGAAGCAGCTCCAGGAGGCGGGGATTCAGTGCCAGCCGCTGGTGACGTCGCATGCCTTCCACTCATCGATGATGGACTCCATCCTCGACGCGTTCGCCGCGCAGGTGGCGACGGTGCCGCTGGCGCCGCCAACGCTTCCAATCGTTTCCAACGTCACCGGGACCTGGGTGACGGCCGAGCAGGCGACGAGCCCTCGTTACTGGGCCGAGCACCTGCGCGGGACGGTGCGCTTCGCGGATGGCTTGCACGCGCTCTTCACCGACGCCAGGCGCGTGTTGCTGGAGGCGGGCCCCGGCCAGGTGCTGGGGAAGCTGGCGAAGCGGCACCCGGCCTTCACGGCCTCGCATGCCGTGTTGGCTTCCATGCCGCCGCCCAAGGACGACGGGGCCGCCGGCATGGCGCCGCTGGCCTATGAGACGCTCGGCCGGCTCTGGCAAGCGGGCGCCCGCGTGGACTGGAAGGGCTTCCACGGCGCGGAGCTGCGCTACCGGGTGCCGCTCCCCACCTATCCCTTCGAGCGCCAGCGCTTCTGGATCGAGCCCGACGCCGTCGAGCCCGCGCCTCGTGTCGCGATTGCATCCCAGCCTGAGGTGGCGGCGCCGGACGCCACGCCTCAGCCGCCGCGGGCGGAGCAGGGGGGCGAAGCCGCCAGCGCGCGCCCGTGTCAACCGCGTCCGCAGCTTCGCAGCGCGTACGTCATGCCGGGCACGCCACTCCAGCGGTCATTGGTGGAGCTGTGGCAGGAGATGCTGGGCGTGGCGCCCATCGGCATCCAGGACAACTTCTTTGAGCTCGGCGGTGATTCGCTCATCGCCGTGCAGCTCAGTGGCCGCATCAAGAAGCAGTTGGGCTTGGACCTGCCTGCGTCGAGCCTCTACGAAGGCGTCACCGTTGAGGCACTGTCGGCGTTGCTGAAGCCAGCGGAAGCCGAGGGGCAGGAGCGCCGTGAGGCGGCGCCAGCGGCGGACGCCTCGCTCCAGCGCCGCAAGCAGACCCTGGCGCGCCAGCGCGACCTTCGCCGCTTCGACGACGACGACGACGTGTGACGGCTTCACCGCTTGCCCCGAGGGGCGGCTCGGCAGAGGCGCGAGCGCCGCGGACAAGCCGCGCCCTGCCGTTCCGTGAAGTCATCGGCGCTGGCGAGCCAGGCTCAGGGCACTGGGCAGTAGGAGCCCGTCTTCAGGGCCCAGAGCGATGTGGCGTCTTCCCTGGTGGAGGTGAAGAAGACATGCCCGCCGGAGCGGTAGAACGCCGCGTCGGGGTCGAACCCAAGCCGCCGTGGATTCGAGCCCACCGGGCCGGGCTCGAGGTCCGCCACCAGGCGCGCGCGTCCGTGGAAGATCTTCCAGGGCTCGGCGCCGTGCTCGCCGTCGTCCGCGACGAAGTAGAGCTTCCGGTTCACGACCCGGAGACCGTAGGGGTCCGAGCTCTCAGCCCCGGGCCAGAGGTCCTTCGCCAAGCGGGTGCCGTTCACCGTGCCGTCGGTCGACCAGAGTTCTCGTCCGTGGACGCCGTCGTCGGCGGAGAAGTAGAGCCGGTCCTTGAATACCATCAGCTCGGTAGGGATGGCGCCTTCCGCTGCGCCAGGCCGGATGTCCGCGAAGAGGTGGGTCCCCGCGGGCGTACCGTCGCTCACCCAGAGCTCCATGCTGAAGAACCCGGCGTCGGAGCCCTCTGTCTCGGCGACGAAGAAGAGCCGGCCGTCGAACGCGGTGAACTCACGGGGCGTGGAGACGTCTCCAAAGTGCTTCACCAGCGCGGCACCTCCCGGTGTCCCATCGCTGGTGTACAGGTACGGCCTGCCTCGGTCCCCCGGGTCGATGAGGAAGAAGAGCCGGTCCCCCACCGCCTCCAGGCGGAAGATGGACGTCTCGCTGGCGCGGATGCGGAAGAGCTCGACGATGCGCCCCGCAGGCGTCAGCTTCAACAGCGCGACGCCCTCCTCGTCCTCGTCCAGGTGCGCGCCGAAGACGAAGTCGCCGCTCGCGGTGATGACATTCCGGGCGATGGTGCTGGACGCGGGCCCTGGATTGACGTCCGCGCGCAGCCGGGTGCCCTTGCGCGTGCCATCGCTGCTCCACAGCTCCACGCCGTGCCCAGGTGAGTACATCCGGAAGAGCAGCTTGCCTCGGTACTCGCGCAGCGGCGTGGGGTCCGAGAGGGTGCCGGTTTGTGCGGACGTGACGAGCGCGAAGGTGCCTGCCTTCGTGCCGTCACTTCGCCACAGGGTGCGGCCGGACACGAAGAAGAGCAGGCCCTTCGCCTCGATGAGGTCTCGCAGTCCACCGCCCGCCTCGTCGCGAGGGAAGTCCCGCACCTCCACCGCGCTGCCCGCCGTCGCGTCGCTCTTCCAGAGCGCGGTGCCCACGGCGAAGAACAGCGTGCCGTTCACCTCCGTCAGGTTGCTCACGTCCGTGGCCGCGAATAGCCCTGCCCGGACCGCCGGCACGCAGGACTCCTCGCTTTCCTGCTCCGTGGACAAGAGCGCCTCGCCCGGAGGCCCCTCCTCTCCAAACTCCACCGGCGGCGCACTACAGTGGGTGAGCCCCAGTGCCAATAGGATAAGTGGGAGCCGTCTGAAACCCTTGCCCATGATTCCTCCTCCGTCGCGAGGCGGCATGCCTCACGCGGTGAGGGAAGCTGGGGCACCGCGTGCGAGGAGCCATCTGCTCGGCGGGTGGGTCGTGCTGGTCTGCCACGGACACAGTGGCCCTCGCGTCCCCAGGCCTGCGAACCCGCATTCAGGGGGCTGGCATGGCTCCGGGCTCGAGTGGCGCGAAGGGGCTCGGGCCCAGGTCCTCGAGCGTGAAGTCATCCATCGTCATCGTGCCGACGCGCTCCAGGGCCAGCCCCACGCTCAGCCCCAGGGCCCCGGAGGGCGCGGGGGGCGTCGTCCACTCGGCGTAGCCGTAGGCGCCGCGCGTGGGCAGCAGCGCGCTTTGCGCCCACCACAGCCAGCCGCCCGCGGCGTTGCGGTAGTACGCCTTGAAGCGGGGCGCGGCATTGGCCTTGTACCAGGCGGACACCCTGTAGCGGTGGCCAGCGGTGAGTGGCGGCGCGCACACGCCGAAATCCTGCTGGGAGATGAGCTTGCGATCTCCGTTGGAGGAGCTGGTGATGTTCACGCGCTGGGCCCAGCTCCCCGAGCGGGCGTCCGTCGTCCGCTACCAGCTGTAGGCGTTGGTGCCAAAGCCGCCGCGCTGCCAGCAGTCCGGCACCCCGTCTCTCTGCACGGAGCCGTGGTTGCGGAGGGTGTAGGCGTCTCTCGGTGGAACGGTCTCCGCGTAAGCACACCTGGTGCCGCTGCGAGTCCACGTCCAGCGGGGGGAGCTGGACGTGGGACACCGTGTGGCCGCCCACCTCATGGCCAGCGTCCTGGAGCCGCCAGCGCTGACCGAGCGACAGGTAGCGCCTCCTCGGAGTCGGAGAGCGCGGCGCCCTGGCACGCCAGGACCATCAAGGGCGCGACCACGAGCAATGACAACCAGGGCGGGGGCGAACCCGCG
>NZ_JABXEO010000167.1:0-6621 GCF_013372585.1 Myxococcus sp. AM010 | reverse complement strand
GAGGGCCTTCGTGGCGGCGGCGGCGGCGGTGGTGGCGGTGGTCATGGCGTTCTCCAGTAAAGAAGTTTTGGAAGCGGGTGGTTTGCGGCGGCGCTGCTTACAAAAGGATTATGGGGGAAAGGGGGGCGGAAGTTTCCTCGGGATTTTCTGATTCTTTTTCCCGCCCTGGCAAGAGGGGGCCCGCCCCCCGTGGCCGGCCCGCGCCTCCTATTGAGGAAAGCGACGCACCGAGGCGAAACTCCCAGCGCGAAACACCGAAAATCACGGTGAAGCAGCATCGAACATTTCACCCCTCCTCAGGGAGTACCGAATATGTCGAACGGCATCGGCGGAGTTGGCGGTAACCGGCAGCTCACCACGACGCAGGGCGCGGGCAACGTCAACACCTCGACGATCGCGCGCAACGCGCAGCTCATCGAGTCCACGCTGAACCTGGTGGAGAAGGCCGTCGACCTGGCGGGCAAGGCGGTGGGCGTCGCTGGCAAGGCCGTGGATCAGATGTCCCAGGCCGCGGCCTCAACGAAGCAGGCGGGCGCGACGGGCACCAACGCCGCCTTCCCGGCCGAGCGCCCCAACCCCCTGGACGCGGTGCGCGAGGCGAACTCCCTGAAGGTGGACGACGGCGGGAAGATCACCACGCCGGGCGGCTACACCATTGAGCAGCTGGGCAAGTTCGAGTGGCGCGTGACGGGGCCGGACGGCAACAACACCCGCGTCTGGGGTGATCCGCACGTCGACGAGAGCGACGGCGGCAAGTTCGACTTCAAGCGCGACACGTCCTTCGTCCTGGGCGACGGCACCCGCATCAACTGCACCTGCAAGCCCTGGGGCAACGGCATGACGGTGACGGGCCAGCTGGACGTCGTCTACGGCGACAGCCACGTGCGCGTGAAGGACATCGACAAGGGCAAGGGCAAGGTCGGCCAGGTCACCAACACCGGCATGGACGAGGTCGTCCGCTTCCACTCGAACCAGTCCGCGGACGTCTTCCACATGGGGCAGAACGCGGCCGACTGGACGTTCCACGGCAAGGAGATTGTCGGCCACGAGAAGGGCGGCGAGGTCCACAAGGTGGGCGAGGCCGTCATCACCGCGCCGCGCACCATGGCCTTCAACTACTCGGCGGCGGCGGACGCCCCCGCGGCGGGTGAGGTGGCCCAGAACTGGGACATGAACACCAGCCTGCCCCAGGTGAAGCCGCTGCCCTGGGACATGAGCAGTGGCAAGCCCGAGCTGAACAAGCTGAACGAGACGTTCGACTCCCTCAGCAAGGTGTTCGACCAGCTCAAGAACACCCAGGCGAACGGCTTCAACCCGTTCCGCAAGGCGGACGACCTCTTCGGCGCCTACGACAAGAACCAGCACAAGTCCGGGCTGACCCAGTCCTTCAAGGCGCTGGGTGACATGTTCGGGACGCTGGAGAAGCTGTCCAAGCTGAATGATATGGTCCGCTTCCGCGGTCCCCAGTCGTTCTAGGCGCTGGACGTACTTCATCGGGCCAGGTGTGGGACTGCCTGGCCCTCCTCGAGGTTGTCGTGAGCGAGTCCGCCCCCAGGGGTGAAGAAGAGAAGGTCGTCGTCCCGGAAGTCCTCGCCGAGGCGGTGATCCGCGGCGAAATCACCCTGGGGCAGTTCCTCAACCTCTCCCACACGCAGCTCTACGCTTGGGCGGACAAGGCCTATCAGCTCCTCCAGGCGGGCAGCTCGCAGCAGGCCCTTCAAATCTTCCAGGGCCTCGTGGCCGCCTCACCCACCGACGCCGTCTTTCACGCGCAGCTCGGGGCGACCTTCATGACGCTGGAGCGCTTCGATGAGGCGTTCGACGCCTTCCGGCTGGCGCTCCAGTTCAACGACGGCCACGTGGACGCGCTGGTCGGCCGGGGCGAAATCCACCTGCGCCGGGGCAATGTCCCCGAGGCGCTCGCGGACCTCAGCAAGGCCATCCAATTGGACGCGGGCCTCAAGCGCCGCGCCACGCAGCGCGCCCACGCGACGCTGCTCACCCTGAAGCAGCAGGCCGACCAGGTGAAGAAGTCCCGGTAGACCCCAGGGGGGGGCATGCCCCCTCCCGTCGCGACACACACCAGGCCCGGGCCACGCGAGTCGTCGCGCGGTCCGGGCTTCGTCGTTTCGGGTGAGTCGCTCGAGCCCGCAAAAGCAAGGAGCCGGCATCCCGTGAGGGAGCCGGCTCCGAGAGTCGCTTACAGCGGCAGGATTAGATCTTGCCGATGACGGACATCGCGATCTCGTTGAGCTTCTTCATCAGGTTGGCGACGAAGGCGGTGGCCTCCTGCTGCTTCTGGAGCATCAGCTGCGCCTCGGCGCGCTCACGGTCCGGACCGGTCAGGCCGGAGAGGGACTTCTGCTCGAGAGCGGAGAGACCCTGGCTGGCTCCGAGGGCCTTCGTGGCGGCGGCGGCGGCGGTGGTGGCGGTGGTCATGGCGTTCTCCAGTAAAGAAGTTTTGGAAGCGGGTGGTTTGCGGCGGCGCTGCTTACAAAAGGATTATGGGGGAAAGGGGGGCAGAAGTTTCCTCCCCATTTTCTGATCCATTTTTTCTCGGCGGCTGCGGGAATATCGCCACCGAAGCGGCGCACCGTTTTGGTGGAAGCGCCGATAACAGTCTAAGCTCCCGGCGCTCGGAACCGCTTGCCCTACCGGCTCCGGGGCCGTCCTCCCGCCCTCGTGAGGGATGTGTGCAGATGACGACTGAATCCAAGGCAACGGTGACCAACGACGACGTGAAGCCCCTGTCCGGCCCGGAGATGCTCGAACGGGCCACGGAAGGCTTCAACCTCTTCCAGGACGGCCGCTTCCGTGAGTCGCTGACCTTGTTCCAGTCCCTGGCGTCCATGGACCCCACCGAGGCCTACTTCCAGACGGCGCTGGGCGCCTGCCACCTGGCATTGGAAGACCTGGACCTGGCGGAGTCCTACTTCAACCGCGCCATTGAACTGGACCCCACGGACCTCACGCCCTACGTCAACCGCGGGGAAGTCCACCTGCGGCTCGGCAAGGTCCGCGAGGCCGCCCGGGACTTCAATCACGCGGTGGGACTGGACCCCGAAGGGCAGGATCCGCTCAGCGCCCGGGCCCGGATGCTGGCCGCCGCGGCGCTGGAGAGCGCCGAGGAGTCACCGTCCTCCGAATCCGACGGCGCGGCGTAGGCGCGGGCGGGGCCGCCAGAAGGCCCGGCCCGCCTTCCCTGGCCCTTGGGTTCAGGGGAACTTCAGCTCCACGTCCACGCGGTACGGACCGTCCCCACCGTCGATGATGGGCTTGAAGTCCGCCGTCACGGATTCGGCGTAGGTGTCCTGGCCCTGCACGCGCACGACCAGGGGGCGGACGGCCTGTCCCGGCGGCGCATAGCGCCCCGTCACCGAGTAGCGCCCCAGCGGGAGGTCCGGGAAGCCGAAGCCGTCCGGCGTGTTGGTGCCCCGGGCCGTCACCGGCGTCCCGGCGCTGCCGTCCACCAGTGTGCCCACCGGGGTGAGCGTCACCTCCACGTGCTCGCGTTGCAGGGCTTGATCCGGGTCGGCTGGGTCCACGTAGTCCGTCAGGTTGAAGTAGACGCCGCTGCCGTAGGCGCCGCCCTCGGGCTTCGCGCCGGTCAGCTTCCAGCTGAAGTCCCGGACGGCGCCCTCGTTGCCCGCGAAGGGGTTGGCGTTGCTGGGGCGCAGCTCGAAGGTGTAGCTGCGGCCGTTGAAGTCGCGCTTGAGCCGCGCGCTGGCGTTCCAGGTGGTCGCCGCCTGACCCAACTCCAGCCGGTAGGTGCCGTCCGCGCCCGTCACGCCCACCACATTGGAGTCGTAGAGGACCTGGTTGTCGGCCACCACCTCCACCCCCGCCAGGGGCTTGCCGGCGGTGTCCGTGGCCTTGCCCTTGACGACGTTCTTCTCCCCGTTGCCGGAGGGGCCAGGGCCGCTGGAGCCGCCGTCCGTGCAGGCCGAACAGGCCAGGGACGCACCCAGCAACATCAGCGGAAGACCCCTGCCCAAGGCATTCTTCAGTCGCATCGTGTTCTCCCAGGTCTCGTGTGGCCCGTCAGGGGGATGAACCCGCGTGGCGGGGCGCGGTGCAAGAACGAATGTCCACTTCGGTTGACTGCCCGGCTGCTTCCGCACGAGGGAGGACGGCGGGTCTCGCCGTGGGGGAGGGGACCCTTCGCGACGCCCCCCCTGACAGAAGGCCCCCGGGTTGTCCTAGGATGCCTGACCGCTGATGGCTGCCACCAATCCGAACAGCTTCCTCTCCAAGTACTCCGACATCGTCCTCGCCGTAGTGGTCGTGGCCATCGTCGGGATGATGATCGTCCCGCTGCCCACGATGCTGCTGGACGTGCTGCTGACGCTGAACATCAGCATCTCGGTGGTGCTGCTCCTCGTGTCCCTCTACGTGCCAGCGGCGCTTCACCTGTCGGTGTTCCCGACGCTGCTGCTCATCACCACGATGTTCCGGTTGTCGCTCACCATCTCCACCACACGTCTCATCCTCCTCACCGGTGACCCGGGCGAGGTGGTGGTGGCGTTCGGAAACTTCGTGGTGCAGGGCAACTTCGTCGTCGGCGCCATCCTCTTCATCATCCTGGTCATCGTGAACTTCATCGTGATTTCCAAGGGCTCGGAGCGCGTCGCCGAAGTGGCCGCCCGCTTCACCCTGGACGCGATGCCCGGCAAGCAGATGTCCATCGACGCCGACCTGCGGGCCGGCTCCATCGACCAGGACCAGGGCAAGAAGAAGCGCCGCGACCTGGAGCGTGAGAGCCAGCTCTTCGGCGCCATGGACGGCGCGATGAAGTTCGTGAAGGGCGACGCCATCGCGAGCATCATCATCACCGTCGTCAACATCATCGGCGGCCTCATCATCGGCGTGACGCAGAAGGGCATGTCCGCTGGCGACGCGGCGCAGAAGTACACGCTGCTCACCATCGGTGACGGCCTGGTCGGCATGATTCCCGCCATCCTCGTCTCCACCTGCGCCGGCATCATCGTGACGCGCGTGGCGGGTGAGGAAGAGGGCAATCACCTGGGCATGGACATGGGCTCCCAGCTGACGGCCTACCCGAAGGCCATCGCCATTGCCGCCGGCATGCTCATCGTCCTGGGCCTGGTGCCCGGTCTGCCCAAGGTTCCCTTCTTCCTGCTGGGCTTCGGCGCGGGCCTGGGCGCCTGGACGATGCTGAAGAAGCAGAAGCAGGCGGTGGAGGCGGAGGATTCCGGCCCGGCCATGGAGACGGACCTGGGCACGCCGATGGCCTCCGAGCCCGCGCCCAAGGAAGCCCTCAACCCGGACTCCGAGCTGTTCATCCCCGTCGTCACGCCCATCGTCCTGGAGGTCTCCGACGCGCTGGTGCCCTTCGTGGACTCGCGCCAGGACAACGGGAAGTTCCTCTTCGAGCTCATCCCGTTCATGCGGGATGGCCTCTTCGTGGAGCTGGGTGTCCGCTTCCCGGGCGTGCGTGCGCGTGGCAACGGCTCGCTGCCACCGGGCGCGTACCAGATTCAAATCAACGAGGTGCCCGTCGTCACCGGCCAGGCCACGCTGGGCCACGTCCTGGTGAACGACACGGTGGACCGGCTGCGGCTGATGAACATCCAGGGCTTCGAGGCGGTGAACCCCGCCACCCGGCAGTCCGCCGCCTGGGTCCCCGAGCAGTATCGCGACACGCTGGAGGCCGCCGGCCTGACGACGTGGGACGTGCCCGGCTACATCATCCTGCACACCGCCGCCGTGCTGAGACGCAACGCCCGCGAGTTCGTCGGCGTGCAGGAGACGCAGACGATGCTGGAGCAGTTGGAGAAGGCCTTCCCCGCCATCGTGAAGGAGGTCGTCCCCAAGGTCGTCAACGTGCTGAAGCTGACGGACATCCTCCAGCGCCTGGTGGAGGAGGAGATCTCCATCCGTGACTTGCGCGGCATCCTCCAGGCCCTGGCCGAGTACGGGCAGGTGGAGGCGGACAACGTCATGCTCACCGAGCACGTCCGCGCCGCCCAGCGCCGCTACATCTCCCACAAGTACGCGCGTGGCACCGGCACCCTGGTGGTGTACCTGCTGGACCCGAACATCGAGGACGCCATCCGCGGCTCGGTGAAGCGGACCTCCGCGGGCGCGCACCTGGCGCTGGAGCCGGAGCTGGCGCAGGAAATCGTCCAGGCCGTGCGTTCGGAGTGTGGCCACCTGCCGCCCAGCGCGCAGCGGCCCGTCATCCTCACGGCCATGGACATCCGCCGCTACGTCCGCAAGCTGCTGGAGTACGAGTTCAACCCGTCGTTCTCCGTGCTCAGCTACCAGGAGCTGTCGCCCGAGCTGAACATCCAGCCGGTGGCGCGCATCTCCACGCGCTAGCCGCCAAAGTGCGCTTCCGCCCGCGCGTCCAGCTCACGCGCGGGCGAGAGGGGGCCTTCCTCCTGGGGGCAGGGCCCCCGCCCGCGACGCTAGGCGCCCGCGAGCACGGCAATCATCAGCACCAGGAAGACCAGGCCCACCACGCCCATCACCACGAGGGGCACGAGCTTGCCCTTGTCCTTGAGCGCCGCCATCGCGCTCGGCTGGGCGGACTCCTCCGGCATGGGGTATTCCGCCGACACCGGCGTGGGCGGCTCCTCGGCGGGCGGCTCCTCGGGC
>NZ_JABXEO010000166.1:0-6884 GCF_013372585.1 Myxococcus sp. AM010 | reverse complement strand
CCCCTGCCCCAAGCACCCCGCAAAGCAAAACCGCCGCCCCGGTCAGAGACCCGGGCGGCGGCTTCAAGGACAGGCGCGCGGCGAGGCCGCTCGCGGCCGGGGGGCTACCCCCACATGTCCTTGATGAGCTCCTTGCGGCGGCTCATCAGCTTCCCGAAGAAGTTGTCGTCCCGCATCTTCTGGAACATGGCGTTCGTCTCGTGCTTCTTCGTCGTCGACTCGGCGTGCGACTTGACCTCGTCGGCGGAGGCGTTCGGGTTGCTCTGGAGGAAGGACTCCATCTCCCCCTGGACCTTCTGCTTCACCGTGTTGATCCGGCCTTCGCCCAGGTACTGGAGGCTGCCCTTGATCTCCGGCTCGTTCATCCGGTCCACGGCGGAGTTCAGCACGCCCTCCCACGCCTGCTTCTGGTCCTCGGGGGTCGTCGTCGTCGACTTGCGCGCCGCGGCGGACGCGTTGTTCGAAATCTTGGTGGTCACGGGGAAAGCTCCTCGGAAGAAAAGAACGTCTCGAGGGAGTTATCGTCGGCGCCAGGCCCCAAGTTGCGTCCCTGCGGGCCAGGCGCCGACGCGGTCAACCTAGCCCTTGAGCTTGCCCAGGCTGGGGTTCTTCATCCAGGCCTTGAAGGACTCCAGGTCCTTCTGCTCGGCCTTGACGTCCGGCGGCGCGGCCGGCGGAGGCGGCACGTCACCCGTCAGCGACGCGTGCTTCTTGCTGCTCGTCTCGAAGGCGTCCTTCGCCCCCCCCCGGGCCGGCGGGGGCCTTGGGCGCGGCGGCCGGAGCCGCCGTGGCGGCGGGCGCGGCGGCGGCGGCCGCCTCTTCGGTGGCGAAGCCGCGGGCGTTCAGGTACGCCTGCATCCACTCCACGGACTCCACCAGCACGGGCGGCATGTTGGCCAGGGCCGGCGTCTTCGTCGCCTCGTTCAGGTGGCGGGTAAAGGCGTCCTTCACGTCCTGGTAGAGCTGGAAGCTCAGCGAAGCACCGGGCTTGGTGTTGCCCAGCAGCGCGGACATCTTCCGCATCACCTGCTGCAGCGTGCCCGTCGCCGACTTCGCCTGGTTCTCCAGTTCGGTGACGAGACGCTCGCGCTTGGCGACCAGTTCGGGCGGGGCCTCTGGAGGCATCTGGGCGGGCACGCGCGGATCAGGATTCGGGTTCGACATGTCAACGACCTCCCTGACGACGAAGAATTGAGCGGCGGGCAGCCTACCAGACTCCCCGGAAGAACAGTCGACTCCGGATGTGAAATGCACCCCTCAGCGGCGGCTCAGGGCGGAGATCATGGCCGCCGCCTTGCGCACCACGGGGTCATCCCCTGGCTGCATCGCCGCCGCGCGGCGCAGATCCTCCAGCGCCTGGGGCTTCTGGCCCAGGGCCAGCTTCACCTCCGCGCGCCCCACGTACACGGACGGATCATGCGGCGTCAGCTTGGCGGCCACGTCGAAGGCCGCCAGCGCCCCCTGCCCGTTTCCAGCCGCCATCTCCACCACGCCCAGGGCCTTGGCGAAGTAGGCGTCCGTCGGGTTGACGGCGTACAAGCCCTGGAAGAGCGTGCGCGCCTCGCTCACCCGGCCTTGATAGAAGAAGTAATAGGCCGTCTTGGCGATGGCGTAGAGCTCTTCGTCCGAGTAGCCACGCACGTCCCGCAGCGTGGCCCTGCCATCCGCCCAGCGCTGAAGAAGCGTGTCCAGCTTCGCCTCGTCCTTCGGATCATCCGGGTCCAGGACCGCCATGACGCTAGTAGCCCTCGTCCTTCTGCGCGTCCCACATGCGGCGGATGATCTCCTTCGTCTCCTCGTTCACCTGGTCCACCAGGGAGAGCATGGCGGACTCGCGGTGCAGCAGCGCCTTGAGCCGCTCCAGCCGGTCCGGGGCCGCCCTCACCTTGCCCAGGCCCCGCTCCAGCATCCGGCGCTGGTCCTCGTGCCCCCGGCCCGCCACGCTGGACAGGTGGGGCCGGTCGCTGAAGCCCTCCAGGTCCGCCTCATGTCCGCCGGGGTGCGGCGGCAGCGGCAGGCGGAGCTCCTCCGAGGAGTGCGCCGGCCCGATGAAGTCCAGCAGCGCCGCGGACGCGAGCGCCGGGTTCTTCGGGTTGCCCGTCTTGCGGAGCTTCTTCCGGTCGACCTGCGCCGGGTCGACGAGCCGCTCACGGACGCTGCGGGGACCACCCCAGGGCCACAGGGCGGTATTCGGAGGCGGATTGTTGATTCTGGCCATCGTGATACCGAACCTCACTCCAGATGGGTGGGGGACGTCCAGCCCCCCTAGCGCCTGGCGGCCGCGGCCGCCTGCTCGCGTTGCAGCTCGTAGACGAAGTTCAGGACCTCGGCCACGGCGTCATACAGCTCCTCGGGGACCTCCTGGCCCACCTCCACGCGGTAGAGGGCATTGGCCAGGTTCACGTTCCGCATCAGCGGGATGTTGTGCTCCCGGGCAATCTCACGAATCTTCTCCGCCTTGAGCCGCATGCCCTTGGCCACCACGCGCGGCGCGCCGTCCTTCTCCTTGTCGTACTTCAACGCGATGGCGATTTCGGCGTCGTCACTCATGGGAGGCCCCGCTGTCCCTGCATGATAGCCACACCCGGCCCGCTCACGCGCGGCCCTCGGGGACCGGCTGGCCGGACTTCAGGCCGTAGACGAAGTTGAGGACCTCGGCGACCGCGTCGTACAGCTCCTCCGGGACTTCGCGCCCCACCTCCACCCGTAGCAGGGCGTGGGCCAGGGGCACGTTGCGCAGCGTGGGCACGTCCTGCTCGCGGGCAATGGCCTTGATGCGCTCGGCCTTGAAGTCGATGCCCCGGGCCAGCACGCGCGGCGCGCCGTCCTTCTCCCGGTCGTACTTGAGGGCCACCGCCACGTGGTCCGGGTTGGTGACGATGACGTCGGCCTCGCGCACGGCCTCCATCTGCGCGCCCTCCATGATCTCCTGGTGCAGCTCCTTGCGCTTGGCCTTGTGGTGCGGGTCGCCCTCGCTCTGCTTGTACTCCTTCTTCACCTCCTCCTTCGTCATCATCATGTCCTTCATGAAGGACTTGCGCTGCCACCAGACGTCGAAGACGCCGAAGAGGACGAAGAGGAGCGCCACCCGCGTGGCGACGCGCGTCACCAGCTCACCCATGATGGCCATGATGGCGCGCGTGTCCTGCCGCACCGTTTCGGCCACCATGGGCATGGAGTCCCGCACCACGCCGTAGACGACGTAGGCGGTGACGGTGATTTTGAGGAGGTTCTTCAGCAGCTCAACAATCGCCTTCTTGTTGAACAGGTTCTTCATGCCCTGGATGGGGTTGAGCTTCTCCATCTTCGGCATCAGCGGGTCCATGGTGAAGAGCGACCCCACCTGGAGGTACTCCAGCAGTCCGCCGACAATGGCCCCACCCGCCAGCACCGGCAGCGACACCACCACCACGGCGCGCACGCCCAGCAAGAGCAGCTGCCCGGTGGCCACCGACAGGTCCACCGGGTTCGTCAGGTGGTCGAAGGAGAACTGGAAGAGCGACGTCAGCTCCGTCTCCAGCATGTCCCAGCTGCCCTTGACCGCGGCCAGCCCCACCACGAGCACGCCCACGCCGCTGAGGTCCTTGCTCTTCCAGACCTGCCCCTTCTTGCGTGAGTCATCCAGCTTCTTCTGGGATGGCTCTTCTGTTTTTTCGCCGCTCTCGTCCGACATGGCGCGTCCCGGATGAAGAGGCTCAGGACAAGAGCCGCAGGGCCTGGTTGAGGGTCCGCAGCATGACGACCATCTCCCCCTGCATGCGGTCTATCAAGGCGCCGAGCACCAGGAAGACGAGCAGCACGCTCACCAGGGGCTTGACGGACATGGAGATGAAGAACACCTGGATTTGCGGCGCCACGCGGTTGATGGCGCCCAGCGCCACGTCCGTGAGGAAGGTCGCCAGCATCGCCGGAGCGGCCAGCGACAGGCTCACCCGGAGCAGGTCCGCGAACACGCGAATCATCAAGTCGAAGAAGGGCCACGGCCCGTCGTGGAAGCGCGGGAAGCCGTCCAGCGGCACCGCCACCAGGCTGTCCGCCAGCGCCTCGATGACCAGGTGGTGCCCGTTCAGCGTGAGGAACAGCACCACCGCCAGCTGCACCTTGAAGTTGGAGAACAGCGTCACCTGCTGCCCCAGCTGGGGCACGTACAGCTGCGCGTTGTTGCTGCCGGACATGGTGTCCACCAGGTTGCCAGCCACGCGCGCCGCCTCGAAGAGCGTGTTGACGACGAAGGCGATGGAGAAGCCGATGAACACCTCCTTCGCCATCAGCGCGATGTACGGCATGGCGCTCAGGGGGATGGACGTCACCGAGCCCGCGATGAGCGGATAGAGGACGATGGAGAGCGTCAGCCCGACGCCCATCTTCAGCTCGGTGGGGACCACCTCGCCGCCCAGGAAGGGGCTGAAGATGAGGACGGGCATCACCCGGCACATCACCAGCGCCACCGTGAAGATGACGGCCGAGACGTTGGCCCGGGTGCCCAGCTCCGCGACGAGGTCCGCGACGTTCATTTGATGAGGACGGGGAACCTGTCGAAGACGTGGAAGGTGAAGCGCACCAGCTGGCTTCCAATCCAGGGCCCCGCCAACGCGAGGACGCCGAACACGGCGATGACCTTCGGCGCGAAGGTGAGCGTCTGCTCCTGAATCTGCGTGGTGGCCTGGAACAGGGAGATGATGAACCCCACCAACAGGCTCATCAGCACCGGCGGCGCCGACGCGACGAGCACCAGGAACAAGGCCTCCTGGGTGATGAACGTGAGCTGATTCATGGAGCCCTCTTCCTACAGGTAGCCGACGACCAGGCCCTTGGCGATGAGATACCAGCCGTCCACGAGCACGAACAGCAGCAGCTTGAACGGCATGGAGATGGTGGTCGGCGACAACATGTGCATGCCGAGCGCCAGCAGGATGTTGGCCACCACCATGTCGATGACGATGAATGGGACGAACAAGAGGAAGCCTATCTGGAAGGCCTCCTTGAGCTCGGACACGACGAAGGCCGGGATGATGACCATGAAGTCATTGTTCTCCACGGCGTCGCGGTCCTCGCCCTTGCGCATCTTCTTGGCCAGGTTGAAGAAGAGCGCCCGGTCCTTGGTGGTGACCTTCTTGATGAGCCACTCGCGCAGCGGCTCCTTGGACTTGTTGGCGGCGCCCAGCATGGAGCCCACCGTCTCCGAGGAGAACACGCCGGGGCCCTTGGCCCAGATGTCCAGGCCGGCCGCGCGGTACATCTGCTGGCCCACCGGGGCCATGATGTAGACGGTGAGGATGATGGCCAGGCCGGTGATGACCTGGGTCGGCGGAATCTGCTGCGTGCCCAGCGCCGAGCGGACAATGGAGAGCACCACCGAAATCTTCACGAAGCTGGTCGCCATCATCAGCGCGAAGGGCACCAGGCCCATGGCCGCGAGCGCCAGGATGAGGATGAGCGGGCGCGAGGCGAACGAGTCGCTGTTGACGGCCTCGTTGACCACCGAGTCGGGGATGGCCGCGCTCCCGCGCCGCTGAGCGAGCGCGGTGAAGGGATGAACGGCGACCGCGGCCGCGAACAGCCAGGGCGGGACGCGCGGGAGACGGGGGCGGGCAGAGGAAGGGACGTTCACGGGCACGGTCGTCAGGAGCCGGGGGGCTGGGAAGGCGAGCCACCGCTGCGGCGGGAGAGGAGCTTCTGGAGGAATGGGCTCAGTGGAACTGCATTCGTCTGCGGGCGCTGCGCGCGGATGCGCTCCACCGCCTCCACATCCAGCTTCGACAACAGTTGCAAGCCACCCTCGCCGCCGCCCAACAGCAGGTATTCGTCCGCGGCCTTCACCACGAAGAGGCTGCGGCGCTGGTCCAGGGGCAGCCGCTCCACCACGGAGATCAGGGGCTGACGGCCCGCGGCCACCCCCTGGAGCCCCATCAGCTTGCGCAGGCCCACGTTCAGCGTGAGGTAGATGGACGCCACCACCACGCCCAGTACGAGCAGCGTGCGCACCAGCGTCCAGCCCAGGCTGTCCGTCTCCTCGGACTCCGGCAGGGTGTCTCCTGCCGCGCCGCTCTGGGCCGCCTTCGCGGACTCGCGCGCAGACAGCTCCGCGTCCAGGGCACGTTCCGCCTCCAGCAACTCGGCGTCGGCCTCCGGGGCCGCGCGCTCAGTGGCCGGCGATGGCGTCGCGGGCGAGGCAACCGCTGGTGCCTGGGACGGGGCAGGAACCGACGCCGCGGGGGGCGCCACCGGATTCACGGAGGGTGCGACCGGCGCGGACGTGGACGGAGCCTGGGCCATGGCGGCGGGCGGCGCGAACACCAGCGCGGCACCAAGCAACAGGCGCATGAGGGGGGGACGGAGGACTGCCATGGCTGGGCGCGAGGCTAGTGCATCGGCCGGAGGACCGCCACGGGCCCACGCCCGGCCGGCCACTCCTGCTCGCCTGCCCTGCCCCGCCTGGGACTCAGCTCGCCAGGGTGATGATGCGCACGCCGAGCTGGCCTTCCAACTCCACCAGCTCACCCCGGGCCACCACCTTGCCGTTGACGGACAGCTCCACCGGCTCTCCCGGCCCCCGGCTCAGCTCGAGGACCTGACCGGTGCGCAGCCCCACCACCTGCTGCGCGGTGACGGGCACGCGCGCCAGCTCCACCGCAATCTGCAAAGGCACGTCTCCGAGCAGGTCGCTTCCGTCCGGCTTGCTCACATCGTCCAAGGCCGCCCCTTCCAGTGCCGGAGGCACGTCCAACTCCGGGTTCGTGAAGTCCTCTTCTTCATCCCCAGGCTCCTCGTCCGCGGAGCCCGGGTGGCCCGGTGCGCCTTGAACGAATTCGGTGATGCGCGCCTGGTAGCGCCCGTCCTCGCCGACGAACACCTCCGCCTCTGCCCACCCCGCCGTCCCCTTC
>NZ_JABXEO010000165.1:0-7092 GCF_013372585.1 Myxococcus sp. AM010 | reverse complement strand
GCGTCGCCCTCCAGGGCCTCGCCCCAGCCCGCGAGCGCGCGGTAGTGCAGCTCCACCAGGCCCGCGGGCCCCGCGAGCTCCAGGTGGTGGGAGTCCTCCTCGCCATGACGGGCGCCATCGTCCCGCCGCGCAGACAGGCCCACGCGCGCGAGTGCCTGCGCCGCGGCACCGACGTCCGCGCGCGCTACCAGCAGGTCCACGTCCGTGGTGGCGCGCTGCAACGGGTCCGGATACAGCCGCAGCGCCAGCCCGTACCCCTTGAGCAGCACCGGCACCTGTCCCACCGTCGCCAGCGCGTCCAGGCTTCGCAAGAGCAGCGCCTTCACCCGCAGGGCCCGCGCCGCGCCCCCCAGGGACTCCCGGCGCAGGGACGCACTCGCGGGCTCGGGCAGCGCCCAGCCCGCCCGCTCCACCGCGTGCGCCACGAAGCCCACCAGCCCGTGGCGCACCGCCGCGCGCACCAGCGCCTCTGCGTCCCCGCCTCCCGGCGGCGCACCCGAGGGGGCGTCCGGCCACGCACGCAGCAGGGCCAGGAGCGCGCTCGCGCCCACGGGTGTCAGGCGCTCCTGCCGGGGGCGCGGCGCGGCGTGCCCGTCGGGCATCACTTCCTCAGCGCGACCAGGCGCCCAGGCCCGGCGTCGACCCGAGGCTGGAGCCGCTCGGCGCTCTCCGCCACCGCGTCCGCCACCTGCTCCAGCGCCAGCTCCTCATCGCGGTTGATGGCGGCTCGGCCATCCCGCCACACCAGCAGCATCGCGCCCAGCACCTCGCCTTCGACCTTGATGGCGATGCTGACCTCGAACGGTGCCCCCGCGCCCGCCAGCCGCTGGGCTTCAAAGACGATGTTGTCCGCGAGCCCCGTGGGCCGGATGCGCTGGAAGCACAACTCCTGGCGCGCCAGGTTCATGGCATCCGCCAGCGGGCGCACCGCGTTCCACACGCCCTCCAGCGAAGGCGCCGCGCGCACCGCCCGGGTGACATCCTTCACCATGGTCCGCAGCCACAGGTTGCGCTGCCGCGCCTGGTGCACGTCCCTGGCGCGGCCCAGGTCCAGGTAGCCCAGCCGCCGCATCAGCAGCACGATGAGCACGCCCATGCCACACAGCAGCATCGCGCTCTGCGCGCTGTTGGCGAAGTTCAGCGCCAGCGCCACCAGCATGAAGAGGCCGCACAGGCCATACAGCACCAGCACGGTGGCGCGGTGGCTGAGCACCAGGTGGCTCATCAACCGGTGATGGATGTGCTCCCGGTCGGCACTGAACATCGGCCGCCCCAGCAGCGAGCGCCGCACCATTGCCAGCAGCGTGTCCATGATGGGCAGCCCCAGCGCCATCACCGGCACCAGCATGGCCACCGCCGTGCCGCTCTTGGTGCTCGTCTGGATGGACACCGCGGCCAGCACGAAGCCCAGGAACATGCTCCCGGTGTCCCCCATGAAGATGGAGGCCGGGTTGAAGTTGAACACCAGGAACCCGAGGATGGCGCCCGCCAGCGCCGCCATCAGCAGCGCCAGCAGCACGTCTCCTCGCGACAGCGCGAGGATGAAGTTGGTGCCGACGCCGAAGAAGGCCACGCCGCCCGCCAGCCCATCCAGGCCGTCGATGAGGTTGAGCGCGTTGACCACGCCCACCACCCACAACACGGTGAAAGGCAGACTCAGCGCGCCCAACACCAGCTCCGGGCCGAACGGGTTGGCGATGACGTCGATTCGGAATCCCATGACATACAGGCCGAACGCCACCGCGAACTGGACGGCGAACTTCAGCCGGGCGCCCGCGCCCCGCAGGTCGTCGTAGAGCCCCAACGCCACAATCGCCGCGCCGCCCAGGAACAGGCCCGCCACCAGCTCCGTGTGGGAGCGGAAGTGGTACCCCACGCCAGAGTCCACCAGGAACAACGCGCACAGCGGCGCGAAGAACCCACCGACGATGCCCACCCCGCCCAGCCGAGGAATCGGCCGGACATGGACCTTCCGGCTGGAGTTCGCCTGGTCCAGCCACCCCCACGCCAGGGCCCGGTCCCGCACCAGCCGCGTCAGCGCCAGCGCCACCAACAGCGAGACGAAGAAAGCGACGAAGAGCGTAATCATGGGGCGCGCACCGTCCGTGCATCGTGGCGGCCGGTGGCTCCACGCGTCAATGCACGCTGGAGTGCGATAGCATTGTAAAGCAATGGGCCCTTGCGTCCGCCTGTCGTCCAACCAGGCAGGCGCCCCTTCTAGACGGTCCGCGGCGAGCGGAGAAGCGTCTCGTAAAGGATTGACGTGCGCGCGGCGATGTCCCGCCACGTCATGTCCCGCACCGCCGCCTGCGCGGCTTCACGCAACCAGAGCAGGCGAGCGCGGTCCTCCGCCAGCGAGCGCAGCGCCGCCACCTGTGCGTCAACGTCTCCCATGGGCACAAGCCGCCCCGTCTCGCCGTCACGCACGACCTGGGGCGCCACGCCCACCGGCGTCGACACCGGCGCGAGCCCGCTGGCCATCGACTCCACCAGCGCCATCCCAAAGCCCTCTGAGTGGCTGGGGAAGAACAGCACCTCTTCGTCCAGCAGCAGGCGCGGCAGCCCGGCGCGTGGATAGCGCGGCACCACGCGCACACGCTCGCGCGCTCCCGCGGGGAACGCCGCCAGCACCTCCGCCTCCGGGTTGCCCGTGCCGTACAACGTCAGCGTGAAGGACACGCCTTCGGCGTGCAGGCGGGTGGCGGCGGCCACCATCTCCGCGCGCCCCTTGAGCGCCAGCCAGCTCCCCACGCACGCCACCCGCAGCGGCGCACCGGGCGCGGAGGGCGTGGGTGGCGACAGCCCCTGGAAGGCCACATCCAGCCCATGGGGAATGACGCTCACCTGGCGGGCCGGCACGCCCAGCCGCTCCGTCGCGTAGGCGGCATCCCGCGTGTTGAGCAGCACCGCATGGTCCGCGCGCAGCAGGGACTGGCGCACCTCCCAGAGGCGGTAGCCGCCGTGGTACAGCGGGTACTTCCAGCTCAGCGTCAGGTGCCCCGCACGGGCGTCCGCGCGCAGCCGCTCGGAGAAGGTGTGCTCCAGGCCGTGGCTGCGCGTCACCAGGGCGTGACGGGCTCGCGCGCCCGGACGGCCCAGGCGCATCCAGGGCCACGCATCCCCGGTGGTGATGTCCAGCACGTCGTACTGGCCCGCGGCCCGCAGCAGGTGCGCGGTCAGCTTCCACGGGAAGCGCAGCTCGTGCGCCGTGGTGTGGTGCCGCAGGCCGGGATAGGCGTCGTCGTAGCTGAAGTAGTCCACCTGGCAGCCCCGCGCCGCCAGCGCCTGCCCCAGCGCGAGCGTCACCCCCGGCGCCCCCATGTCCGGATTCAGGGGATGGTGGATACCAAGCAAGACGCGCATGGGAACGAAGGCGGCCCTCTCCTGCCTGCTTTTCATGGGTGTGCGGCGTGGGCCACAATGCCATCGTTTCCCACCCCCATGTCCCCGCATTCCGCGCCCACGTTGCAGACGCGCCTCGACTCGCGCCGCAACAACCTGGACTTCCTGCGCTTCGCCGCGGCGGCGGGCGTGCTGTTCAGCCATGCCTTCCCGTTGGGCGAGGGCAAGGGGACGGTGGAGCCGCTGGAGTCCTTCACCCGGGGACAGCTCTCCCTGGGACGGCTGGGCGTCGCGGTGTTCCTCATCATCAGCGGCGTGCTCATCACCCGCAGCTGGGAGCGGACGCCCGACACGGCGCGCTTCATCTGGGCCCGGGTGCTGCGCATCTTCCCCGGGCTGGGCGCCATGCTGCTCCTGACGGTGGGGGTGCTGGGACCGGCCTTCACCCGCCTGCCCCTGGGCGACTACTTCACGTCCCCGGACACGGCCCTGTACCTGCTGGGGAACTTCGCCCTGAATTGGCCCCAGTGGCACCTGCCGGGCGTCTTCGAGGCGAACGCCTACCCCCACGCCGTCAACGGCTCGCTGTGGACGCTGAAGTACGAGGTCGGCTTCTACGTGCTGACGCTGGGCCTGGGCCTGGCGGGCCTCTTGCGCAGGGGCGTGGTCATCTTCGGCTTCGTGGGCGCGGCGGTGGCCACCTTCGTCACCGGGCGGCTGGGCTTCTGGCCGGAGCTGTACCTGTACTTCGGCGGCGGCGCGGCGCTGTACCAGTGGCGCGCGCACGTGCGCATGAGCCCCTGGGTGGCGGCGGCGTGCGTCGCGGGGTGGCTCGTCACGGCCCGGCTCGGGTACGGCTGCCGCATCGCCACCGGCCTGCTGGGTGGGTACGTGGTGCTGTACCTCGCCTTCCGGCCCCTGGGGGCGCTGGCGGACTTCGGACGCCGGGGGGACCTGTCCTACGGCGTCTACCTCTACGCCTTCCCCGTGCAGCAGACCGTCTCCGCGCTGCTGGGCGGACGCACGGCGTGGTGGGTGAACGCGGCGGTGGCGCTCCCCTGCGTGCTGCTGCTCGCGGCGGTGTCGTGGCGGTGGGTGGAGCAGCCCGCCTTGCGGCGCAAGGACAGGCTCCCCGCGTGGGCGCGGCGGCCGGCGGCCCCCGTCACAGCGCTTCCTGAGACACCGCCCCGGCCGGCTGGGCCGCGCTGAAGTTGTCGCCCGCCAGCCGGTCATACGTGAGCAGGCGGTAGCGCCGCATCCAGTCCTCCCATGAGCCCGGCTCCTGGGCCGTGGGGACCTTGTCGCCCGCGGGCAGGTATTCGCCGGAGGCGTTGCGCAGCAGGTCTCCGCGGACGACGGGCAGCACCTTGGACAGCTCGGAGACGAAGGCGAAGAAGCCCGGAGGCCGCAGCCCCGCCGTCTCGAGGATGCGCGGGGTGAGCATGCTGATGCTCAGGTGGATGTCCTGCCGGGGCGTGGGGAAGTTCGTCCAGAGGACGACGGGGACCTCCGCCATGCGCTCGCGCTGCGCGTCCGTCCACGGCTCCTGGAAGTAGCCGGCCTCGCGATAGGTCGCGTAGTCCGAGCCCAGCATCGGCAGGTGGTCCCCGAAGAGCACCAGCAGCGTCTTGCGTTTGCGTGTCTCCAACCTGCGCACCAGCCGCTCCACGGCCGTGTCCATCTGCCGCAGCTTGTGCACGTAGTTCTTCAAGAGCAGTCGGTTGTCCGGCGAGAGCTTCTCGCCCTGAACCTCGATGCGCTCGTCTCCGGTGAGCGGCAGGTTGTAGGGCCCGTGGGTGGACATCGTCACGGCCATGATGAAGCGCGGCTGACGCTCGTCGGAGAGCTCGTGGAGGATGTGGTCGACGACCTCCTCGTCCGACACCCAGGGCCCTTCCAGCCGGGGTGACGGGAAGTCCGTGAGCGACTGGAACGTGTCGAAGCCCAGGAGCGGGTACACCACGTCGCGGCTCCAGTAGAAGGAGTGGAACGGGTGGATGGCCACCGTCTGGTAGCCCGCGCGGCGGAACAGCGACGGCAGCGCGTCCACGGGCCGGAGCACATAGTGCTGATAGGGGAACGCGCCGTCCGGGGCGAACGACGAGGACATGCCCGTGAGGAGCTCGAACTCCGCGTTGGCCGTGCCGCCGCCGAAGGCCGGGCTGATGAGGTTGCCCGAGCTGTGGCCCCCCATGAGCGACCGCACGAAGGGCAGCGGGTCCTCGCTGAAGGGGATGCCCAGCCGCGTCGGGTCCCAGAGCGACTCGGCCATGAAGACGACGACGTCGACGGGCTCCTGGGGCGCGGCGGGCACCACGCCCGGAGGCACGCCCAGCGCCGCGTGCACCTGCGCCCGGGAGTACTCACTGCCCGGCCGCAGCCGCAGCCCCTCCCAGTTCCAGAGCATCATCAGCGTGAGCCCGTTCATCTGGAAGTTGGAGCGCTGGTCCCACACCTGGTCGTAGATGCCGAAGCGGTTGAAGACGCGCCGCACGGGCAGGTGCTGCTGGAAGATGATGACCAGCAGGTACGCCACCGCCGCCAGCGCCAGGTTGCGGCGTCCGGCCCTGGGCAACGGGTACCGGGGCGTGCCGCGCGCCACCGCGCGCCACATGACGGCGAGCATGACCACCAGCAGCAGGCACGAACCGATGGCCGCCACCGCGCCGCCGCCGGGCAGCAGCGTGGGCGCCAGCGACGTCACCTGCCGCCACTCCAGGAAGTCCCAGGGCATCAGCGGTCGGTCGATGAGCTGCACCTTCCGGATGTGCAGGGTGACGGTGAAGAGCATCGCCGCCGCCACCAGGGCCCCCGAGATTCCCACCCGGTTCGTCACCGCCCACAGCAGGCCCGTCACCGCGGAGATGACCCCCACGCTGAGGAGCATGGAGTAGGTGTTGCGCTGGGTGATGCCCTCCAGTCCGGCGGACGAGAAGACGGCGATGGTCAGCTCCATGGCCACGACGAGCACCGCCGAGGCCAGGATGACGCCCACCAGCGGCCACAGGTTGGAGGGCGGCTGCTGGAAGAACAAGGTCTGGGGAATCCGTGTGCGGAGTGCCAACGACAGGTGCCTCCAGTAGTCGACCAGGGAGCGGGGAGGCGCGGAGACTACCTGACTGGCCCCCGGGCATTCCATGCGCCTGGGGTCGGGTTTCCGCCGCCTGCCACGCTGCGTGTGGGCGGGCGTCCAGTGGAGCGCCCAAGGCCTCGTGCACCGCGGCTCACTTCATGGGCGGCTGGGCCAGCAGCGCGGCGCCAATGGCACCGGAAAGTTCTCCCAGCTCCGCGACGCGCACGGGCGGCTGGCGCTCGGGGACGAAGATGTGCGGGCGCATGGCCTCATGGATGTGGCCGGCGAACTCGGGGCCCAGCCGCGTGCCCAGGCCTCCGCCCAGGACGACGGCCTCCACGTCCAGCAGGTTGATGGCGGAGGCAAGCCCCGCGCCCAGCATCCGCACCGCGCGGCCGATGAGCCACGTGGCCAGCGTGTCCTCCTGCGCCAGCGCCCGGGCCCAGATGCTGCTGGTCAACCGGGTGCGGCCCTTCTTCCGCATCAAATCGAAGAGGACCGTCGTCTCGCCCTGGCGCACGGCCTTGTGCGCCCGGCGCTCCATGGACGCACGACCCGCGTAGGCCTCCAGGCAGCCGCGCCGGCCACAGCCACAGCGGGCCCCGCCCGGCTTCACCACCATGTGGCCCACCTCGCCCGCCGCGCCCCGGCCCCGCCAGGGCACCCCGTCCAGGACC
>NZ_JABXEO010000164.1:0-7253 GCF_013372585.1 Myxococcus sp. AM010 | reverse complement strand
CCTGCTGCTTGCCTGGCTCACGCTCGCCAGCACGCCCGCCGCCCCGCCGCCCCCCGTGAATGACGTCTTCGCCCTGGACGAAGCGGCCTTCGTCACCCAGGCGCAGAGTGACCTCGCCCTGCTGGAGCGCCACGTCCGGGGCCTGCGCGGGCTGCAGGAGGCCGTGAAGCAGTCGCGCGGCGTGTACCTGCAGAAGCAGAACGTGCCGTACACGCCGGACCAGAAGCAGCTGCTGCTCAGCACCTGGGCGGCCTTCTTCGACTACTTCGTGTCCGTGGAGGTCATCCGCCAGCGCTACTGGGACTTCGTGAAGGTGCCCGCTCACGCGCATCCGAAGAAGCACGCCTGGGGCTTCCTCCTCACCCATGGCGCGCTCACCACGGAGCTGGCCCACGGCCTCACCTACGCGGAGCTCACCCTGGGCAAGAAGCAGCTGGAGGTGCTGCTGGACGAGCCCGCGCCCGAGTACGGCCTGCCCGCGCGCGCCTTCGCCCGTTTCAAGGACAAGGCCATCCACGTCTCCACCAGCACGCAGCTGCTCACGGGGGATGGCTACAAGGAGCAGCTCCGCCCGCTGCTGGTGAAGGCCGGCGCGCTGGACGCGCCGCGCGTGCCCTGGCTGCTGCAGGAGATGAAGCACAACAGCAAGGTGGCGAAGGGACTGCTCACCCGGCGCGGCGCCACGCTCTTCGCCAAGGCCACGGTGGACCTGACGGCGGACACCGCGCAGCGCGCCTTCTTCCCCGTGCAGCGCGCGGTGGCTGAATGGATGGGTGACACCCGCGTGCGCCGCGTGGGCCAGCCGCTCATCTCCCGCGAGCAGGCCCTGGCCCTGCTGGAGAAGATGGAGCCCGGCGACATCGTGGTGGCGCGGCAGAACTGGTACCTCTCCAACATCGGCCTGCCGGGCTTCTGGCCGCACGCGGAGCTCTTCATTGGCACGCCCGCCCAGCTCGGCGCGTACTTCGACGAAGACGCGGAAGTGAAGGCCTGGGTGGCCACCCTCCCCGGCGCACCGGGCTCGCTCACCCAGCACCTGGCGCGCGCCTTCCCCGCCAAGTGGACCGAGTACACCGGCAAAGACGCGCACGGCGACCCCCTGCGCATCATCGAATCCATCAGCGAAGGCGTGTCCTTCACCGGCCTGGAGCACGGCCTGCGGGTGGACTACCTGGGCGTCATGCGCCCGCGCCTGTCCCGCCTGGAGAAGGCCCGCGCCATCGTCCGCGCCTTCACCTTCCACGGCCGCCCGTATGACTTCGACTTCGACTTCTTCTCCGACAGGACGCTCGTGTGCACGGAGCTGGTGTGGAAGTCCTACGCCCCCGCCAGCGACACGACGGGCCTGCGCATCCCCCTGGTCAGCGTGGCCGGCCGCCGCACCCTGCCCGCCAACGAGCTGGTCCGCCTCTTCGACGCGGAATACGGCCGCGAGGACCGGCAGCTCGACTTCGTGGCCTTCCTGGACGGCCGGGAAGCGGAGGGCGACGCCAGGGAGGCGGACGCGGACGCTTTCCGTTACAGCTATCGCCGGGCCAAGTGGGACATCGCCCAGGAGTAGACACCCGATGACGGAGCAGATGGCCGAAGAGATGCTGCAGCTGTCCACCCAGCTCTTCGAGAAGATGATCTCCCAGCAGCAGGCCAAGGTGCTGCGCCTGGCCCGCGAGGCCGTGCCCAACATCTCCCCGGAGGAGGTGCGCAACTCCCACGACTTCCCGGAACTCAAGGAACATCCTACATTTGAGTTCGAGGATGGAATCCTGTCCGGGCTGATTGCGGCCCAGATTGCCCTCCGGGCGGAAATCAAGGGACGGCTGCCGCTTGAACCTCCAGCATTCTGACGCTCGGCCGCCTGCCTTTGCCGTCCGGGCCCTCGTGGGTTACTGGTTCTCGCCGTGAGCATTCCCTCTGGATTCAGCCCACCGTTGGCGCGGGAGCGTCTGGTGTCGGCCCTGGCAGCGGAGCCCCCGCGGCTGGACCTGGCGGCGCTGGCCATCGCCACGCTGGACAAGCCCCTGCTGGACGCCCCTGGGTGCCTGCACATGCTGGACGTGCTCGCGTGCCGGGTCCAGGTGGAGGCGGAGCGGCTGAGCGAGAAGGGCGAAGTCCTGGCGCCGCTGCGGGCCTTGCGCCACGTGCTGGCGGACATCGAGGGCTTTCGCGGCAACGAAGACGACTACCACTCCCCGGAGAACAGCTTCCTGGACCAGGTGCTGGAGCGGAAGCAGGGGCTGCCGATTACGCTGTCCGTCGTCTACCTGGAGGTGGCGCGGCGCGCGGGCATCGCCCTGTACGGCGTCCCGTTCCCCGGCCACTTCCTGGTGGCGCACGACGCGGGGGACCACAAGCTGCTCATGGACCCGTTCCACGACGGGGACATCCTCACCGAGCACGGCTGCGAGGAGCTGCTCAAGCGCGTGGCGCCGCAGCTCAAGTTCGACCGCAACATGCTGGCGCCCGCGCCGGTGGAGCTGATTGCGTACCGGATGCTGTCCAACCTGCGGCGCGTGTACCTGGGCCGCGAGGACTGTGAGCGCGGGCTGGCGGTGGTGGACCTGCTGCTGCTCCTGGCGCCGGACCACCCGGGCGAGCTGCGCACGCGCGCCGCGCTGCTCAGCGGCCTGGGGGCCTACCGCGCGGCGCTGAAGGACGTGGAGCGCTGCCTGGAGCTTTCACCCGAGGCCCCCGACCGCGACCGGCTGGAGCTGACGGCCCGCGAGCTGCGGGAGCGCGCCGCGCTGCTCAATTGACGGGAAGGACACTCACGTGACTCACGAGGTGAAGCCCTGGCGCCGGCTGCGGCGCGGGCTGGAGCATGACTTCAGCGTCGCCCGGGTGCGCGAGGACTGGTGGGCGGACCCGCGCACGGGCCACGAGCACCCACGCGTGCGCGTCGACTGCGCGGACTGGGTGAACGTCATCGCGGTGACGCCGGACGCGCGGCTCGTGCTGGTGCGGCAGTTCCGCTTCGGCGTCGAGTCCTCCACGCTGGAGCTCCCCGGCGGCATCGTGGAGCCCGGCGAAGCGCCTGAGCGGGCCGCGGCGCGCGAGCTGGAAGAGGAGACGGGCTACGTGCCGGGACGCGTGGTGCCAGTGGGCCAGGTGCACCCCAACCCCGCGTTCCAGGGCAACGTGTGCTTCAACTTCCTCGCGCTCGACTGCGTGAAGCGGCACGAGGGGCGGCAGGACGCCAGCGAGGACATCGCCGTGGAGCTGCACCCGCGCGGAGACGTGCCGCGCCTCATCCTGGAGGGCCACATCTCCCACTCACTGGTGGTGGCGGCCTTCTTCCAGGAGCGCCTGCTCAGCGAAGCGAAGTAGGCCCGTGCCTCAGGCTCAGGGACGCGAGCAGCCGCAGCCGCACGCGTCGAAGAAGGGCGACTCGCCCCGGGCGCAGACGAAGAAGACGACCTGGCACTCCGTCCTGTCCTCGGACACGTAGCGGCGCTGGGCCACCTGTGCGTCGCACGCGGCCCGGTCCGCCACGGGCTGCGACACCTCGGCCGCGTCGCCCTCTTCCGTGGGCGCACCGCAGCCCGCGGCCCCCAGGGCCGTCAGCAGCGTCAGAACGCCCCTCAAGTCGAACACCCGTCACCTCTCGAACCGGCGCAGGTCCTTCGCGCCCGCATGGCCTGGAGTGCAACCTGGGGGCCCTCTCCGCGCACCGGGAGCCCCCACGGCGACAAGCGTGCCCTGGGCGTGGACGGCGTCACATTCGCGACGTGTGGAGACGGACAGAAGGCGGGGCCCGAGCCCGACTGTGTCCGCCAACGCACGGGCGCCCCGGCTTTCAGGGAGGCCTCCCTTCAGCGGGCCTTCTTCGCGCGCGGCCGACGTCGCGGCGCGGCCGCCTGAGCCGGCGTGGCCTCCTCCCGCCGCCACGTGCCGGAGCGCCCGCCCGACTTGTGCTCCAACTGCACCGCGTCCAGCACCATGCCGCGGTCCACGCTCTTGCACATGTCATAGACGGTCAGCGCCGCCGCGCAGGCCGCGGTGAGCGCCTCCATCTCCACGCCGGTGCGGTCCACCGTCTTGACCTGCACGCGGACCCGGAGCCCCGCGTCCTCCGGCACCAGCGTCACCTCCACGCCCGAGAGCGCGATGGGGTGACAGAGCGGGACGAAGTCCGGCGTGCGCTTGGCGGCCATGATGCCGGCGAGCCGCGCCGCGGCCAGCACGTCCCCCTTCTCCACCTTCCCCGCCAGGATGCGCTCACGCGTCGCGGGCAACATCCGCAGCAGCGCGGTGGCCACGGCCACGCGGCCCGTCTTCGGCTTCGCTCCCACGTCCACCATCTTCATCGGCGCACCCCCTGCGCCACCGCGGCGAGCAGGTCCTCCACGATGTCGTCCGGGTCCTCCAGCCCCACGGAGACGCGGATGAGGTTCTCCCGGATGCCCGCGGCCTCCCGCTCCTCCGGGGTGAATCGGCGCGCGCTGGCGCTGGCCGCGTGCATCACCAGCGTGCACACGTCCCCCAGTGAAGGACCGGGCCGCCCCACCTTCAGCGCCTCCAGGAAGCGCATGCTCTCCGGCCGCCCCGCGCCCTTGATTTCAAAGGCCACCATGGGACCGCCGCCTGACAGCAGCTCCCGCGCGGTGGCGTGGTCCGGGTGCGAAGCCAACCCCGGGTAGATGACCCGCTCCAACAGGGGCGACTCCGCGAGCCGCCGCGCCACGTGCGCCGCGTGCTCGACATGCGCCCTCATGCGCACCGGCAGCGTGCGCAGGCCGCGCAGGGTGAGCCACGCCTCGAAGGGCCCCAGCACGTCACCCGCCAGCACCCGCGCGGCGCGCAGCGGCGCCATCCGCGCGACTGAGGCACTCACCGTGCCGCCCAGCGCGTCGCTGTGCCCGTTGAGCCACTTGCTGGTGGACTGCACCGCGTAGTCCGCGCCCAGCGCCAGCGCGCGCTGTCCCACGGGCGACGGGAAGGTGCCATCCACCACGAACGTCGCGCCCACGTCCTGGCAGGCCCGCGCCAGCACGCGCAAGTCCGGCACGCGCAGCAGCGGGTTGGAGATGCTCTCCGCCAGCACCATGCGCGGCTTCAGCTCGCGGATGCGCCCGGCCACCTCGGGGTCCGTCATCAGGAGCGCGTGCAGCTCCACGCCCAGCGTGGCGCACAGACTCTTGTACAGCGCGCGCGTGACGCCGTAACCATCCGCCGGCATCACCAGCGTGTCTCCCGCCCGGAAGCCCTGGGCCTCGAAGACGGAGCGCAGCGCGGCCATGCCGCTGGCGTAGGCCACGCAGGCCTCGGCGCCTTCCAGCGCGGCCACCGCCTCCTCCAGCAGCGTCGTGTTGGGCGCGCTGATGCGGGCGTAGGCGTAGTCCTTCCCGTCCAGGGCGCTGTCCAGGTCGTCGCTGCTGTCGAACCAGTTCACCGCCGCCGGGTAGATGGGCGGCGACACCGGCACCGCCTTGCTTCCAGCCAGCCGCGTCCCGGCGTGCACCGCCACCGTCTTCTGCTTCGAGCTCATGGGGATTGCTGCGTCCTTCGCGGGAATGGAAAAGCCGGCCCCCCGAAAGGGGCCGGCCTGGGGATGCGCAGCGGAGCCGCGCGGGCCAGCGAGCCAGACTACTCGCCGTGCTCGATGAGCCAGCGCTCCGCGTCGATGGCGGCCATGCAGCCCGTGCCCGCCGCGGTGATGGCCTGGCGGTAGTAGTGGTCCTGCACGTCGCCGCAGGCGAACACGCCCTCGATGTTGGTGCGCGTGGAGCCCGGCACCGTCTTGAGGTAGCCGCCCTGGTGCGTCTCCAGCACGCCCTGGAACAGCTCCGTGTTGGGCGTGTGGCCAATGGCCACGAACAGGCCCGTCGCCTTCACCTGCTGGCTGTCACCCGTCTTCAGGTTGCGCACCACCGCGCCATTCATCCCCTTCGCGTCGCCGAGGACCTCCTCCACCGCGGAGTCCCACATGAAGGAGATTTTCGGATTCTGGCGGGCGCGCTCCTGCATCACCTTGGAGGCGCGCAGCGTGTCGCGGCGGTGGATGAGGGTGACGTGGTTGACGATTTTCGCCAGGTACGTCGCCTCTTCCATGGCCGTGTCACCGCCGCCCACCACCAGCACGTCCTGCTTCTTGAAGAAGGCACCGTCGCAGGTGGCGCACGCGGAGACGCCGCGGTTCTTGTAGGTGTCCTCGCCCTTGACGCCCAGCCACTTGGCGGTGGCGCCGGTGGAGATGATGACCGTCTCCGAGCGGCAGCTGACGCTCTCCCCCTGGATGAGGAAGGGGCGCTGGGAGAAGTCCACCTTCACCACGTTCTCCATGTGGAGGGTGGTGCCGAAACGCTCCGCCTGCTTCTGGAAACGATCCATCAACTCCGGGCCGGTGATGGCCTCCGGAAAGCCCGGGTAGTTCTCCACGTCGGTGGTCACCATGAGCTGGCCGCCCGGCACCCGCTGCGGGTGCTCCAGGGTAGGGCCCCCGGCGAACACCACCGGCTGCAGGTTGGCGCGCGCGGCGTAGATGGCCGCGGTGTAGCCCGCGGGCCCCGAGCCGATGATGGTCACCTTGTTAATCTTCTCCTCCGCCACGACTCCTCCCAACTCTCGTTGATGGCCCCAAGGTACCAGAGCGCCTCGGGCGCGTGATACGAAGCTGGCCTCATGGATGCCGACGTCCTCAAGAAGGTTGCGCTGTTCGAGGGTTTGACCCAGGGACAGCTCGCCAGGCTCGCGCAGATTGGCCACTCCCGGACCTACCCGGCAGGCGCCTTTCTGTTCCGTGAGGGGGAAACCAGCCAGGAGATGTTCGTAATCGCCGAGGGCAAGGTCCGCATCTCCAAGTCGATGCCCGGCATCGGCGAGGAGGCGCTCGCCATCCTGGAGCCCGGCGAGTATTTCGGTGAGATGGCGGTCATCGAGGACTCGCCGCGCTCGGCGGACGCCATCGCCCACGTGAGCTGCTCCGTCTGGGTCATCGAGCGCTCCCGGCTGGACCAGCTCATGTTCACCGACAAGGACCTGGCGTACGTGCTGCTCTGGACGTTCGTCCGCACGCTGAGCGAGCGGCTCCGCGAGACGAACGAGAAGCTCAAGGGCTTCTTCGCCCTGTCCCGCTTCTGACGGCCCGTCTCAGCGCCTGAGAAGCCAGCTGGTGCAGGGATGTCCGTCCAGCATCCGAGCCCCTTCCTGCATGTCGGGACGGGTGCGCGCCCCACTCCCCAGGTAGCACAGGCAGGCACACGGGTTGCTTTGTCCCCGCCACGTGGAGGGCGGCGGGATGGAGCAGGCGGCGGGGG
>NZ_JABXEO010000163.1:0-7280 GCF_013372585.1 Myxococcus sp. AM010 | reverse complement strand
GCGGGGCCCTAAGGTAACACGTTCGCCGAAAACCTCCGTCACGGGTAGGGATTGCCCCAGCGGTGACAATTTTTGCGTGTGCTTTTTCCGTCACACGGCAGCTCGCCGCTCTGAGCGGATGGTGTTCCAGACTTCCGGACCCGTCACACCGTGGTCACACCTGATTCGTTATTAAAAATGCCAGACATTGCCCCAGGAGGCATCCATGGGTTGTGACAGTCAGCAGTCGGACGCGCAGGTGGACGTCATCATCAGCGGGTGTGGTCCGGTGGGGGCGTTGACGGGCAACCTGCTGGGTCTCATGGGTGTGCGCACCTTGCTGCTGGAGCGGGACGTGACGCCGCACGGCGAGCCCCGGGCCTTTTCGTGCGACGACGAAGGCCTGCGCATCTACCAGTCCACCGGACTGTTGGATTTGCTGCAAAGCAACATGCGGGAAAGCCGTTTCGCGGAGTACGTGGGCGGCACGGGCAAGCGCTTCGCGGAGATTCACACCGGCGAGACGGACTTCGGCTTCGGGCACACGCCGCTGTGGTTCTTCCACCAGCCGCTGCTGGAGGGCGCGCTGCGTGACGGGCTCAACCGCTTCGAGCACGTGGAGTTGCGCAAGGGCGTGAGTGTGGAGGGGGTGGTGCAGGACTCCGACGGGGTGACGGTGCGCTACCGCGATTCGCGCACCGGGGAGCAGCGCTCCATCCGCGCGAAGTACCTGCTGGCGTGTGACGGGGCGCGCAGCGGCGTGCGCAAGGCGATGGGAATCCCGATGGCGGGGCGGGCCTACGGCGAGCCCTGGCTGGCGGTGTCCGGCACCGTGGTGGAAGGGGACGTGCCGGAAATCTGCCGCTTCGTGTGCGACCCGAAGCGCCCGGCCTTCGTGGCCACCGGCGCGGTGAACCAGATTCGCTGGGAGTTCATGATGATGCCCGGCGAGACGCGCGAGCAGCTGGAGAAGTCAGAGACCATCGCCGAGCTCATCGCGCCGTACGTGGACCCCAAGCGGGTGCGCATCGAGCGGGCGCAGGTCTACACCTTCCACTGCCTCAACGCGGCGCGTTGGCGCCACGGCAACGTCTTCCTGCTGGGCGACGCGGCGCACACCATGCCGCCCTTCATGGGGCAGGGCCTGGTGTCGGGGATGCGGGATGCGTCCAACCTGGCGTGGAAGCTGAAGCGCGTGCTGCACGGGCAGTCCTCCGCGTCGCTGCTGGACACCTATGAGCAGGAGCGCCGGCCGCACGTGGAGGCGGTGCAGAAGCTGTGTGTCCGGGTGGGGCACCTGTTCCTGGCGCGCAACCCCTGGGTGGCCTCCGCGCGTGACGCGCTGCTGCGCACCCTTCAGCGCATCCCCCGGGTGCGCAAGTTCATCGAGGGCTTCGAGTTCAAGGAGGCCCCGGCGCACGCGAGCGGCTACTACTTCGGCGACAAGAGCGAGTACTTCATCCAGCCGCGCGTGAAGCTGCCGTCGGGCGAGGAGGTCCTGCTGGACGACACCCTGGGCAATGAGTTCACGGTGCTGTGCCGGGGCAACGCGCCGTCAGCGGAGCGGGAGGCGGCGCGGGAGCTGGCCGAGTCGCTGGGGGGCCGGATGCTGACGTTCCATCCTCCGGCGGAGGCGGTGGACGGCGCTGGCGAGGGCGCGCCCGCCGTGGTGGACGTCACCGGGAAGCTGGCGGACTGGTTCTCCAAGCACGCCGCGGACGTGGTGGTGCTGCGGCCGGACCGGTTCGTCTACGGCGCGGTGCAGTCGCGGCGCCTGCCGGAGCTGCGGGAGGCGCTCGGTGTGTAGGGAGGGCGCTTCCGTCCGTGAGCAACTAATTTGTTAGTTGATTAAGAACTAATCTCTTAGTAGTTTGCGTGTCACGGAGGTTCGCTCGTGACTCGCAAGCCTGAGCCCGAAGTGGCTCCACGGCCGTTGACGCCGGTGGAGTTGGAGTTGATGCACCTCGTCTGGCGCCTCGGTGAGGTGAGTGTGGCGGACGTGCTCGCCGCGCTGCCGCCGGAGCGCGCGCTGGCGTACACGTCCGTGTCCACGGTGCTGCGCATCCTGGAGCAGAAGGGCGTGGTGGAGAGCCGCAAGCAGGGCCGTGGCCACCTGTACTCGGCGGTGTTGCCGCGCGAGGCCTATGAGGCGCAGAGCGTGCGCCACCTGGTGGAGACGGTGTTCGACGGCACGCCCTCCGCGCTGGTGGCGCGGCTGGTGGAGGCGGTGCCCCTGTCCGCCTCGGAGGTGGACCAGCTCCGCAAGCTGCTCGACGCGAAGGGGCGCAAGCCGTGAGCGCCGCGCTGCGGGAGCTCGCGTCGCTCTATCTGACGCAGGCGCTGCTGCTCGCCGTGGCGCCGCCGCTGGCCTGGCTGGCGCTGGCGTTGCTGTCGCGGCTGGGCCGTCCCTTGTCGGCGCGGCAGTCCTCGAGCGTGGCGCGTGGCGTGTTGCTGCTCGTGCTGGTGCTTCCATGGCTCGCCGTGGCCGTGCACGCGCTGATGCCCACCGGGCCCCGCTTCACCTTCGAGCGCTCCGTGGCGCGCCACGCGGGCCGGCTGCCCGCGCCCTTGTGGGAGCCGCCTCCGGTGGCAAAGCCTGCTTGGGTGCGGGAGGCCGCGCCCGCCCTGCCGCCCGTGCTGCCCGCGGCGGCGCTGGCGCTCCTGGTGGGAGGCGGCGCCTTCATCACCTGGGCGCTGGCGCGGCATGCGCGCTTGCTGCGCCAGTTGGAGTCGCTGCCTCGCGTGCGCGGCGTGGGGCGTGTCGCCGTGGTGCTGGGCGAGGCGGGCATGCCGGCCTTCTCCGCGTGGTTTCCGCGCGCCGGGCGTCAGCCCTCCGCGTGGGTGGTGGTGCCGCCCGCGCTGCTGGAGGACGCGGAGTCCTTCCGGCTGACGGTGCTTCACGAGCTCCAGCACCACCGTCAGCGCGACACGCACCGGGCCTTCGCGCGGCTCGTCCTCACGGGCGCCTTCTTCTGGCACCCGGGCGCCCATGGCTTGTCCCGGTGGATGGCCGCGCTCCAGGAGTTGGCGTGTGACGAAGCGCTGGTGGCCGGTGGCCGCGTCCAGGCGCACGCCTACGCGCGGTGTCTGCTTCAGGCGGCGCTGACGCTTCCGCTCAAGCCGTCTCTTCCCGCCGGAGCCACCGGCATGTCCCACCCCACCACCCGGAGAATCCAGATGCTCTTCCAGCCTCGTCCCGCCCGTGCCCAGGGTGTTTCCTCGCTCCTGGCCGCGCTGTGTCTCGTCCTGGTGCCGCTCGCGGCGCTGTCACAAGGCGTGGCGCAGGGCCGCGCGGTGACGCTCGTGGAGGCGCAGGCGCTCGCCCGATCCAGCCAGCCGGAGGGAGATTTGCCGGTGGTGGTGGACGCGCACGTGCTGGCGCGGCTCAACACGCTCACCGGTTCGGAGAAGGGACGCGCGTTCATGAAGCGCGCGCTGGCCAACCTGAAGACACACCGGGAGGCGCTCTCCGCGCCGCTGCGCGCGCGGGGGCTGCCCGAGGGGCTGCTGGCCGTGGCCGTCGTTGAATCCGCCGCGACGAACATGCCGGAGGCGGATGGTCGGCCCTCGCTGGCGCCGGGCATGCGCGGCGCGGGCGTGTGGATGTTCATCCCGGAGACGGCGCGGCGCTACGGCTTGGAGGTCAGCGAGGCGCGCGACGAGCGGCTGGACGTGGCGCGGGAAAGCCAGGCCGCCGCCTCGCTGCTGTCGGACCTGCACGCGCGTTATGGCGACTGGCGGCTGGCCCTCGCCGCGTACAACCAGGGGGCGAAGAAGGTGGATGCGGCGCTTGCCGCGGGCGGCAGCCGGGATGCCACGGTGCTCATCGACGCCGGGCAACTCAATGACTACGCCGCCACCGTGCAGGCTGGGCTGCTCATCCTGCGCAACCCGCACCTGTTGGACTGAGGTCGACCGCGCGTTGATATGAAATACTCAAAATACACTTTACTCCCGGTGTGACAGGAGGGTAATTCCTGCATGTCGCGGCGACGTGCCAGACCACGAACCTTGAATCAGGGGGCGTGAAACAGTCGCAGAGGGGGAAGTCCACATGAAACGTTTACAGTTGACGCATGGCGTCCGGGGCGCCGTGCGCGCGATGCTATCTCAGCAGGGGCTCCAGGCGCTGGTGCTGGCCTTGGCCATCGTGGTGCCATGGAGTGCCTCTGGCCAGGCGATGACGCTGCCAGGGATGAATCTGACCCAGCACTGCCAGACGCTCTATGGCTCCACCGCGTTCTCGTATCTCCAGCAGCCCAATCCCACGGCCTTCAGCTGGAAGTGCTGGCACCAGAGCCAGGCCAAGTCCATGGACCTCAACCGGGCGTGCCGGGACCAGTACAAGCACTATGTCGATGGCGTGGAGATTGAAGAGGGCTACGAGGCCGCGTACCAGAACTACAGCGACCCATACTCCTGGTATTGCGTGCTCAGAAACAAATACGCGACGGCTCAAGTCCCCAGCTACAAGCCTGAGCTCTATCTGTGGAAGGGGCGAAACATCGCGTTGCGGACGCCTGACCGGACGACCTGCACCACGCCGCAGATTCAGCACATCGTCACGGGAATCGACAAGGGCGTCGACTTCTATGCCGAGGTCACGGGAGATGACCCGCCGCAACACCTCCACTACGACGAGCTGAACAGCCTCGCGGTGCTGCCCAGCGGAGCGGCGCTGCCCTGTGTCGGCGTGGCGTGCGGCTACCGTGGATTTACCGGCGTGGAGTTCAAGTTCGAGGTGTTCCGGGACCAGATGTGCCCCGACGCCGCGGCGGGGGTCCATGACAGCACGCCCTACTACGAGCTCGGCCGGAACTACTGGTTCTATGAAACCAAGCTCTCCTCGAACGAAGCCAACTACGGCCACAGCATCCGGACGGGCTATGCGGTGGCGATGCGGTTCCTGGCCATGAGCTACGAGGGCCTGTCGGGCAACAGCGCGCACAATACGCTCTACACCCAGATTCTGGGCCTCGTGGACACCTACCGGACGACCACGGTGGCCTGCGGCACGTCGGGGGCCACGACGACGCCCACGACGCCCGGCGGCTCAACGTGCTACCGCTATGACTGGTCGAACACGCTGCGGGCCAACAGCGGCCTCGCCGGACGCAACTCGACGGACCTGTTCGCGTCCATCGTCTTCCGGCTGCACCGGCAGCACGGCTGGAACTTCATCAACAATGTCTGGAAGGAGGCGGCGACGCTCTCCAACGTCACCAGCCCGTTCCATGCCGCGGACAACTTCGTCTTCGCCGCCAGCCGGGCCGCGGGCGTCAACCTGGCGGACGTCTTCCAGTATTCGTGGCGGTGGCCGCTGAGCAGCAGCGCTCGCACGCAGCTCCAGAGCGAGCTCGGCTCCCCGGTCAGCGTCACGCCGTATCACTGACGTCCGGCTTCGTGGTGACGAGGCCCCCGCCCGCTCCGGTGGGCGGGGGCCTCATGGATTCACGGTGGGCCATGGCTCCCGAGGTGGCGCGGTATTGCCACGCAGGGGCGTGGGCGCTGCTGGCGAGGTGGGCGCTCACGGCGGGTGCGTGGGGCGGTCCCCCTCATCCGCGGGCCAGTGCTCGCTTTAGAAGCGGAACTGCATCCGCACGCCGCCGGACAGCCAGGCGTGGACCGCCTTGTCGTCGATGCTCTCCGACGCGGACTCGGAGATGTCGCCGAGGATGGGCACGTTCTTCGTCTCCAGGCTGGCGGTCGCCGTCTGGTAGACGCCGACCGCCAGCGACAGGTAGGGCCCGATGGAGAACGTGTCGTTGACGCGGTAGTCGGCGCCGCCCTGGACGGAGGCGAACTCGATACCGCGCACGCCCGCGCCGATGGTGGTCTCCATGTCTCCCTCGCTCGCGGAGAGCTTCGTGTCGAGCAGCTCGTAGCCGATGCCCAGGCCCAGCCAGGGCATGAGCTTCTCACTCGCGAAGAAATGGTAGGCCGCGTTGATGCCGAAGCGCATCTGGTTGGCGGAGCAGCTGAGGTCGGCGCCGCAGTCTTCGGCGAGGAACACGGGCGCATACTGGAAGTAGGCACCCAGGGAGACGTTCGAGTTGAAGAAGTAACCCACGTCCACCTGCAAGGGGATGGCGCCGCTGTACGCGTCACGCATCTTGGGGCTTTCGCCCCGGTCGGAACCCACGGCGCTTCCCAGCGGGAGGCTGTAGCCAGCGCGCAGCCCCAGCGCGAAGCCCCGGTCCTCTCGCGCCTGTTCGAGCGCCTCGGTGCTCTTGACCTCCTTGCGCCGGAGGTTGCCGTCGTTGCGCCAGTCCGCGGCGAAGGCGGGGGCGGACAGGGTGAGGGAGAGCGCCGTGAGCTTCCAGAGCGTGCGAGTCATCATGATGAGGAGGGTGTCCAGCGAGAGGAAGGATCCGCCGTTACGGTGGATGTGCCTTCTGACGCGAGCCCGCCTGGAAGATTCAACGGTGGGCAACCCGCCGTGCAGCCGGACCCTGTCGCGCATGCGAGGCGTCCCCAAACTTGAAGGGACTCCCCGCGCCATGGAGGCCAAGAATGAAGGGGCTGTTCTACGTGGGCCTGGGGCTGCTCGCGCTCTGGGTCGTGCTCACGGTGACTCGCGTCGTCGTGGGCGGCTTGCTATGGGTCGTCCTCCTCGCCGGTATCGCCGCGCTGGGGGTGTACGCGTTCCAGGTGGCGTCGGGCCGCAGGCACCTCCGCGGGTAGCCGCCCGTCCTCACGCGCCGGAGGCACTCCCCAGCATCCGCAGCGCCAGCTCGGCGTGCGTGGCCGCCAGGGTCTCCACCGCGATGGGGCCGTCCGGCTCGAACCAGTGGGGGATGCGCGAGCCCATCCCGATAATCGCCGCGGCGGTGATTGCGGGATGGAGTGGGGAGAAGTGTCCCTGGGCCATGCCGCGCTGGATGGCGTCCATCAACATGGCGGAGGCCCTGTCTCGCAAGGCTTGCGCGGGCGCCGCCAGCTCCGGTGTCAGCGCATAGAACTCCTCGTTCACCACCAGCGCGAGCTGCGGATGCTCCGCGTGGACGCGCGTGTGCGCATGAACCAGCGCGCGCACCTGGGCCACGGGCGTGGGCTGCGCGCCCTGCAGCGCGGACTCCAGGGCCTCGAAGTGGGCCTCGTGGCCAATGCGCACCAGCTCCGCGAGCACGTGGTCCTTGGCCGCGAAGTGGGCGTACAGCGCGCTGGGCCGCAGCTCCAGGGCCGCGGCCAGGTCCCGAATGGACGTGTCGTGATAGCCGCGGCTCGCGAAGAGCTGCAGGGCCGTCTCCAGGATGCGCCGGCGCGTGCCCTCGGGGGGCGCCGCCGCCGTGGGGGGGAGG